>NZ_RZOM01000014.1:0-18202 GCF_003999175.1 Mesorhizobium sp. M7A.F.Ca.ET.027.03.2.1
GCCATGGGCCTGGTCCTTGTCATAGAGGGTCTGGTCTATGGCGGTTTTCCCGGCCTGGCCAGGAAACTTGCCACCGAAGTGCTGTCTCTGCCCGAGAACGCGCTGCGGATCGCCGGACTGGCGGCGATCGTGATCGGCGTGGGCATCGTCTGGCTGGTACGGGGCGCATGACGGCGGCGATGATTTATCCTCTGCCGATAGTCATAGCCGCAAACGTGCCGTATTTTTTGCCAACATGGCGTGACGCGGCGTTTTCGTCGAAGCGCTTTTCTTTTCAAGGATACCGGGAGGCTTCTCGATGACATCCAATACAATTCTGTGCGCGGCTCGGCGGACATTCCTCGCCGGCGCGGCGGCACTTCTTGTCAGCGCAGTCGCTGTCCCGTCCTTCGTGACGCCGACATTTGCCGCCGATGGACCCGCTTCGGTCGCCGATCTGGCGCAAGGCCTGCTCGGCGCAGTGGTCAACATATCGACCTCGCAGACGGTCAAGGGCACCGAAGGCCCGGGCGCGGTGCCGATGCCGCAATTGCCCGAGGGGTCGCCCTTCCAGGATTTCTTCGACGATTTCTTCAAGAACCGCGGCGGTGACAAGGACAACGGCTCGCAGAAGGTGCAGTCGCTGGGCTCCGGCTTCGTCATCGATGCCGAGCAAGGCATCGTCGTCACCAACAACCATGTCATTGCCGATGCCGACGACATCGAGGTCAATTTCTCCGATGGTGTCACCTTGAAGGCGACGCTGGTCGGCACCGACACCAAGACCGATGTCGCCGTGCTCAAGGTCGATCCGAAAGGCCACAAGCTGACGGCGGTGAAGTTCGGCGATTCCACCAAGATGCGCGTCGGCGACTGGGTGATGGCGATCGGCAATCCGTTCGGCCTCGGCGGCACGGTGACGGTCGGCATCGTCTCTGCCCGCAACCGCGACATCAATTCCGGCCCCTATGATGACTTCATCCAGACCGATGCCGCGATCAACCGCGGCAATTCCGGCGGACCGCTGTTCAACAGCGCCGGCGAGGTCATCGGCATCAACACGGCGATCATTTCGCCTTCCGGCGGTTCGATCGGCATCGGCTTTTCCATCCCCGCCCAGCTCGCGTCCGGCGTCGTCGACCAGTTGCGCCAGTTCGGCGAGACGCGGCGCGGCTGGCTGGGCGTGCGCATCCAGCCGGTGACCGACGACATCGCCGAAAGCCTCGGCATGGCGACCGCCAGGGGCGCGCTGGTCGCCGGCGTGATCAAGGGCGGCCCGGTCGACAATGGCACCATCCAGGCGGGCGATGTCGTCATCAAGTTCGACGGCAAGGACATCCATGAGATGCGCGATCTGCCGCGCGTCGTCGCCGAAAGCCCGGTTGGCAAGGCGGTCGATGTGCTCATCGTGCGCAAGGGTGTCGAGCAGACCGTGAAAGTGACGCTCGGCCGGCTCGAGGACGGCGAGAAGCTCGCCAGCAGCGAGGAGGGCAGCAACACCGATCAGGACAAGGGCGACAAGGCTCCGGCCGTTTCCACTGCTTCGGTGCTCGGCATGACGGTCGGCGAACTGAACGACGAGACACGCAAGAAGTTCAGCATTGCGGCCGATGTTTCGGGCGTCGTCATCACCGACGTCACCAAGGACTCGGCAGCCGCCGAACGCGGCATCCAGCCCGGCGAGGTGATCACCGAGATCGCACAGGAATCGGTCGCCACGCCCAAGGACGTCATGGACCGGATCGGCGCCTTGAAGGAACAGGGACGCAAGAATGCGCTGCTGATGCTGGCGTCGAAGACCGGCGAGCTCAGGTTCGTGACGATCCGGATGGACTGAGAGATCCGGAAGATCCGACAACACGACAGCACTGAAAGAAAAGGGCGGCTAGCGAGCCGCCCTTTTTCTTGCCTGCCAGTCCTGGCGCGGCAGTCTGTAGAGGACATGCCGTTTGAGATCCGGATGGCTGTCGGGAATGCTGGGGTGGTCGAAATCGCCGGACGGATCAGCGATCATGCCGAGGCGTTGCATGACGGCGGTGGAGCGGCGGTTGGCCGCGACGGCGAATGACACGATTTCATCGAGGCCAAGCGTCTCGAACCCGTAGGCCAGCCACGCTTCGGCTGCCTCGGTGACATAGCCCTTGCCCCAGAATTCAGGTGCCAGTCGCCAGCCGATCTCGATGGTGCCAGCTGGCAGGGATGGCACATGATCGGTGTCGAGGAGACCGATGAAGCCGATGCATTCACCGGTGGCGGTGATCTCGGCGGCAGCAAAACCGTATCCGTCCTCCGCGGTCCAGGCCCGGAGCTCGTCCATCTTGGCATCCGCCTCGGCGCGGTCGCGGCGGAACGGAAAGAACTCCATCACCCGGTCGTCGGAGTTTATGCGGTGGAACAGGTCGCGGTCGCGATCCTCCCAGTTGCGCAGGATCAGGCGCTCGGTGCGCATTGGTTTCATCGCACAAACTCCTCCTGCCTGTAGCCTTGCACATAAAGCAGCGCGGTCAGGTCGCCATGATCGATGCGGACCTTGGCCTGTGCCGCCACCGTCGGCTTGGCGTGGAGCGCGACACCGGTACCGGCCAGGCGGATCATGTCGAGATCATTGGCGCCGTCGCCGACGGCGATGGCGTCGGCGGGCGTCAGGCCGAGGCGCGCTGAAATTTCGATCAGCGCGTCGGCCTTGGCGGCGCGGCCGAGGATCGGTTCGCCGACCAGCCCGGTGAAGCGGCCGTCCTGCTCGAGCAGGCGATTGGCGCGGTTCTCCTGGAAGCCGAGCATGGCGGCGATGCGCGTCGTGAACACCTCGAACCCGCCAGACACGAGTGCCGTCCAGGCGTCGTTGGCGCGCATGGTCCGGACCAGAACACGACCGCCTGGGGCCAGCGTCAGGCGATTGGCGACGATGCGATCGACCACGGCGGCGTCGAGGCCCTTGAGCAACGCCACCCGTTCACGCAAAGCCGGTTCGAAGGCGATCTCACCATTCATGGATCGCGCGGTGATGGCCGCAACATGATCCTTGACGCCGATCTCGTCGGCCAGCTCGTCGATGCATTCCTGGTCGATCATGGTTGAATCCATGTCGGCGATCAGGATTTTCTTGCGGCGGGTTTCCGCCTGCTGGACGATCACGTCGACGGCCTCGCTGGCAAGTGCCGTGCGCAAGACGGCACTCGTGACGGCGTCGTCGGCTGCCTCAGGCAGGACGAGATCGCAGGCAATACCTTCGGCCAGCCAGACAACAGCGCTTGCGCCGACCGACCGTGAGGCCATATTCGCAAGCGACAGCGACAAAGCGCGCTCAGTGGGACGGGAAACAAGCGTGGCGATGAGCGGCATGAAACATTCCGGCGGGCAGGCGGGCGAGGGCCGCGTGAAGAACGCGATCCTGATAGCCGGGCCGACCGCCAGCGGCAAGTCGGCGCTTGCGCTCGATCTGGCCGAGCGCAGGGGTGGCGTGATCGTCAACACGGATTCCATGCAGGGTTATTCGGTGCTCGACGTGCTGACCGCCCGGCCGGAGGCGGCCGACCTCGCCCGCGCACCGCATTATCTTTATGGCCATGTCCACCCGGCCACCGCCTATTCCACCGGCGCCTGGCTGCGCGACGTGATGAAGCTGATCGAGGACGGCACATTCTCCGAACGGCCAGTGATTTTTGTCGGCGGCACCGGGCTCTACTTTCGCGCGCTGGCCGAGGGCATTTCGGAAATGCCCGACATTCCGCAGCGGGTCCGCGACCGCTGGCGCTATGAGTTGAAGGAGCAGGGCGCCGTCAAGCTGCACAGCCTGCTGCTGCGCGAGGATTCGGCGGCCGCCATGATGCTCAAGCCAACCGACAGCCAGCGCATCGTGCGGGCATTGGAGGTTCTCGATGCGTCTGGCCGTTCGATCCTGGAATGGCAGGCAGAACGCGGCCAGCCGCTCATCGACAGGGAAAGCGCGCGTTTCCTGGTGATCGAGCCGGATCGGGCGGCGTTGGTCGCTCGCATCGACAAACGCTTCGACCAGATGCTGGACAAGGGCGCGCTGGACGAGGTCAAGCGGCTTGCAGCACTTGGCCTCGATCCCGAATTGCCGGCGATGAAAGCGATCGGCGTTCGCGAACTGCAGGCAGCGATGGCCGGAGAGATTGGCTTTCCCGAGGCAATCGAACGCGCCAAGATCGCGACCAGGCAATATTCCAAGCGGCAAACCACCTGGTTCAGGCATCAATTGGGGCCGGAATGGCTGAGATTGCGCCCCGGTGATGATCTGGAAACCACGATCTCAGCGCTTGCTTCCGATACAACCTGAAAAGTTTACCTGCAAGGAACGGTTCCCGTGGTGGTTGTCCAAATTAACCCTCCGTAAGCCCGCCCATGCCATAAGATCAGTGGGCACTTTTCCAACGGGGAGCAGATGCGTTTCCACAAGGCGGAATCAGCATTTTTCGTCTTTATATTCGTGATCCTGGCCGCCGGCCTGGTGACGCTGCATGCTTACGGACTTCTGCAATCCTTCGCCGACGAGTTGCATACGGCTTCGGGTCTGGACAAGGTCATCTATCTCAACAAGCTCTTGTTCGCGACCGGCGTGCTCCTGGCCACCGCGCTGTTCTTCGGCATCTTCTTCATCTATCCGCTGATCCGCAAACAGGCGATGGAGGAAGGCAAGCTACGCGCCATGACGGTCTCGCTCAGCGCGCGCTCGGAAACATTCGAGCATGCGGCGCTGACCGATGGCCTGACCGGCATGCAGAACCGGCGCTATTTCGATGATGCGCTGAAGGAGTATCTCGAGGAATTCCGGCGCATCGAAAAGCCCGTCGGGCTGATGATCCTCGATCTCGACCATTTCAAGCAGGTCAACGACACCCACGGCCATGACGTCGGCGACGAAGTGCTCAAGGCCGTCGCGAACTGTCTCAAGGACATGACGCGCTACCACGATGTGGTGGCGCGATTGGGCGGCGAGGAGTTCGCCGTGGTCACGCCCAACATGGACGCCGAGCTTCTGGGCAAGTTTGCCGAGCGCATCCGCAAGGCGATTGCCAACATGTCGGTGCTGTCGGGCAATGTCCGCCTCAAGATCACCACCAGCGTCGGGCTCGCCGTCTGGGACCGCAAGGAAACAGCGGAAGAGTTCTATCGCCGCGCCGACCGCCAGCTTTACGAGGCGAAGAGGCAGGGCCGTAACCGCGTCTGCGCCTGAAATCGCATCACTGAATTCGTGAGGCTGGCCGTCTGGCGCCGTTTTCTGCGCTTCCGGTGCTCACGGACTCAAACGTCCGCTCCGCTTCGGTTCTCGAAAACAGCACCACCCGACTCAGCCTGACGAATTCCCTGACGGGATTTATCCGAGCGGGCTGGGCAAGGGCGCAAGCTTGGCGCGGCTTCTCGGTCAGAAGGCAGAGGATTTGGCGCTGCTGACCTAATCGTTTTGCGGGCGCAGGCCGAAGGTTGCGGGCTTTAGGCCGTAGCGCATGTCGAAATCGTCGTCCGATGGCGCGCGTGCGGCGGGTGGCTTGCGGTAGTCGGGGTCGCCGGCCTGGCGGCCCGAATCGACGACCTCGGCGAAGGCCATCGCCTGCTGCGTTGATTTAGGCACATTGCGCAGTCGTTCCACGATCGCCACCAGATCGACATCGTCGCCTGGCTTCGACGTGGCCTCTTCGCGTTTTGCGGTGCCGGGGAGCAGGTCACTCGGCAGTTTTTCGAACTTCAGCCGCATGGTCGTCGCCACGCCTTCGCCGAAGGCGATGGCTTCGCGCTGGCCCATGGAGGACAGGAAGGCAAGCGTCGAGGCGGAAGAGTCGGCAATCGCGGAGCGGATGATCGCCTGGTCCTGCTCATTGGCAAGCCGCATGGCGAAGAAGGTCGAGCATTGCGAAAGGATGGTCGGGTCGAGCTCGCCCGGGCGCTGGGTGACGACGCCGAGATAGCAGCCATATTTGCGGCCTTCCTTGGCAATGCGCGACAGCGCGTGCCTTGTCGGCGCGAAGCCGAGGCGCGGATCGGCCGGCATATAGCGGTGCGCTTCTTCGCATAAAAACAGGAGCTGCAGCTTGCCCTCGCTCCACAGAGCGAGGTCGAAGGCCAGGCGCGCCAGCACCGAGCAGACCGAATTGACCACTTCCGACGGCATGCCGGCCATCTCGAAGCAGGTTACCGGGCGGCCATGATGCGGCACGCGGAAGATGTTGCCGATCGTCTCGTGGATGGTGTCCTCGATCAGGCGCGAGTTGAACATGAAGCGGTAGCGTGGATCGGCGGCCGCCGATTCGATGCGCGTCTTCAGCGATTTGAGTGTCGGGCGATCGGTCTTGCTTTCGAGCATGCCCATGCGCTCATCGATCTGCTTGAGCAGGTCGGCGATGCGGTAAGGCACCGGCGTATCGGCGGTCAACGCATCGCTGCCGCGCCTGATATAGGAGCCCGAATTCGGGTTGCGGTAGAGATTCTTGGCGGCCGGGATAAGGTCGCGCAAGGCGTCGATTTCTTCCGGCTCGGTCTCGCGGCCCCGGAACAGCACCTCGGCGAATTCCTCGAGCTTGAACATCCAGAACGGCAGATCCAAGGTTTTGGAATCGACCCTGACGCAGTATTCGGGCAGCGATGCAGCGAACTCGTTGTGCGGATCGAGGATCAAGATGCGCAGATCCGGCCGTGCCGCTATCGACTTGCGCAGCAGCAGCGAGACGGCGGTGGATTTGCCGACGCCGGTCGTGCCGACAATGGCGAAGTGACGCGCCAGCGTATCGTCGATGGCGATGTTGGCGGCGATCGTCTCGTCCTGCGCGAGCGTGCCGATCGTGATCGAATGACGCCCGGCGAGGTCATATACCGCCTGCAGGTCGCGGGTGCGGATCCGATGCGCAACGGCGCCGATATGCGGATAGGTGGTGATGCCGCGGTCGAAGACCGGTTTGGCGCCGGGCTCTGCTCCGTCACGGACTTCGCCGATCAGCTCGATGCTGACCTCGATGGCGTTCTGGCCCTCATTGCTCCAGGCGCGGTCCGACTTGCCGATTGCGTAGACCAGGCCGACGGTTCGCGTCGATCCGAGATTGATGGAAATCATCTTGCCGACCGTCCACAGGCCGGTCACCGCGCCGTCGGCGTCGTTCGCGTACGCGCTGATGGTGGCGCGCGCGCCATCGCATTGCACGACATTGCCGAGGATGCGCTTGTCGTTCTGCTCTGCGTCGCGGCGCTCCTGCGATGTCGGTTCTCCAACGGAGGCTTCGCGTTCGACATACATGGACAGGCCAATCCCCATTTCCCTGGAGCGCCGATCCTACCCGAATGGGGTTAAGGCCCGATGAGGTCGGATGGTGTAGAGAGCATTAAGGGGCTCGTGAAAATTGTCGCAAGGCGGCTCTTCTCCGGCGTCTATTTTTCGCTATAATAGACATATGGATGATATAGCGAACGACATTTCCTCGACGATCGGCCGCAGGATACACGCCGAAAGAATCGTGCGCGACTGGTCTCTGGCCGAACTCGCGGAGCGTTCCGGCGTCTCGAAGGCAATGCTCAGCACGATCGAGCGTGGCAAGACCAGCCCGACGGCGGCGCTTCTGGTGCGCATCGCGTCGGCCTTCGGCATGACGCTGTCGACCTTGATCGCGCGCGCGGAATTGCAGGGCGGCGGGATATTGCGCGAGGCCGACCAGCCGGTGTGGCGCGATCCCGACACCGGCTATGTCAGGCGGCATCTTTCGCCGGCTGGCGATATGCCGCTGGAACTGATCAAGGTGCATCTGCCGGCGGGCGCCAAGGTCAGTTTTCCGGCCGCTTCATACGCCTTCATCAAGCAGCAGATATGGCTGATTTCCGGGCGGCTCGAATTCGTCGAAGGTGAGACAGTGCACAGGCTTGTATCAGGCGACTGCCTGGCGCTCGGGGCGCCGTCGGACTGCACCTTCCATGCCCTGGAGCCCGGCGCCGACTATCTCGTCGCGCTGGTCAGGGGCTGACACAATGGCAAGAAGACCAAAGCGCTCCCATAATGGGGGGCCGCCTCTCGATGAGTACAAGGGCCCGCCATGGGGCAAGGGCGATCCCTACATCTTCCTTGCCTGGCAGGCCGCCCATGCCAAGGCGTGGAAGGCGCCGAGCCACGAGGTGATGCTGCTGCGCATGGACAGAGCCGAGCGGCTTGGCCTGACCTATGAGGAGTACACGCTCGAGATCCTCGAGCGCGGGCGGCATCTCGGGCACGAAGACGCCGACCGCATCAGCGCCATCAAGGCGGCGCGAAAGCGACGCCGCGCGCGCCGTCTGGACTGACAGCAATGCGCCCGCTTCTACCGCAATCACAGGATATCCTGCACATGAACTCGATCGAGATCGCACCCCTGAACCCGACTGCCGAAACGCAGGACATGCTGGCCGAATTGCTGGTCGCAACGGTGGCGGCCGGCGGTTCGGTCAGCTTCATGCATCCGTTGGCGCCGCAGGCGGCAAGGACGTTCTGGGAGAAGTCGCTGGCCGCGGCGGCAAGGGGCGAAAGAGCGGTGCTTGGCGCCTGGGACGGCAAAAACCTGGTCGGCACAGTGACCTTGCTGCTCGATTGTCCGCCCAACCAGCCGCACCGGGCCGAGATCGCCAAGCTGATGACATCAGTCGATTACCGGGGCAGGGGTGTGGGAACGCGCCTGATGCGAGCCGCCGAGAGCCTCGCCGTGGAGAAGGGCCGCACGCTGCTGGTTCTGGACACGGCGACCGAGGAGGGCGCCTCAGGCCTCTACGAGCGGTTGGGCTTCACGCTGGCCGGTGAGATACCGGACTATGCCCTGAAGCCGCATGGCGGGCTGACCGGCACGTTGATCTACTGGAAGCGGATCGGGCCAATCTCATAACCAGTCATGCCGGCGCGGAGAGGCGCAGGAGCAGCCATTGGCGGAAATCCTGTTCGGCTCCGGTCAGGCGTGCTGTCGACGCCTTGGTCAGGAAATGCCCCGATGTGCTGGAAAGTTCATAGTCGGAAAGCCTGACCAGCGTCTTGCTGTTGAGCGCCGCATCGACCAGCGGCCGCGAGCCCAAGAGCACGCCGGCGCCGGCGCTCGCCGCCTCCATGGCGGTGACGAAACTATCGAAGCGGTGTGATCGTCTGGGATGGCCAGCCAGTCCAGCGGCGGCGAACCATTCCGCCCACATCTCGCGCGCGCCGGCGACCAGAAGCAGCGGCAGGGAAGGCCAGTCGTCGTCGCCGGCGAGCGCAGGTGCGGCCACCGGCACGAGCCGCTCGGCGGTCAGCCTGTCGGCTTCGCGTCCGGGGAACGATCCGCTGCCGAAGCGGATGTCGAGCACCGAACCCGGCAGATCGTAGTCAGCAGGGCGATGGATCGTCACCAGATCGAGCTGGATGCGCGGCAGTGCCTTTGCGAGATCTGGCAGCGCCGGAACCAGTATGAGCAAGGCAAAGGAGATCGGCGCCCGGATGGTCACGGTCTGGACGGCGCGCGGCTCGAACAGTTCCGCGGTGCTGTTGCCGATGGTGGCGAAGGCCGACTGGATGTGAGGCAGGTAGGCTGCCCCCTCCGGCGACAGTGCGACGCCCCGCGCCAGCCGCGAAAACAAACGTGTCTTGAGCCGCTCCTCGAGAAACCGGATGTGCTGGCTGACGGCTGCCTGGGTGAGACCGAGCTCGGCTGCCGCCGCGGTGAAATTCGACAGCCGCGCCGCCGCCTCAAAACTGCGCAGCCAGTCCAGAGGCGGCACGGGTGTATTTGTACGAGCCATAAGTATTCTGCGGTCATTGGCTAAAAAATGATAATTTGAGTTATGCCTGTCGCGCGATCAACATGCAATCGAAACCCTGCGGATCAGGCTGCGGGGGACGCAACGAACAGGAACGGATCTCCATGCTCACCCACGCGCTGATCGGCGACGAAGGCAGAACAATCGACCTTGGCTGGCAGGACGGGTCGCGCAGCCGTTTTCATGCCATGTGGCTGCGCGACAATGCGCTGGACGACAAGACGCGCAGCGCCGGCAATGGTCAACGGCTCATCACCATTCTCGACATTCCCGCCAACACCAGGATCGGCGCCGCGTCGATCAAAGGCGGCGCCCTGGAAGTCAGCTTCGTGCCCGAGCAGAAGACGGTCAGCTTTCCCGCGGCATGGCTGAGCGCCAATGCCTATGATCGTGACGCAGGCCGCCAGCCGGGCTGGACAGGCGAGGCCACCGTGCGATGGACCAAGGCCTCGATGCAGAATTCGGTACCGCGCGCCGGCTATGTTGCGGCCAGCCGCGATCGTGCTGTGCTGGGGCAATGGCTGTCGGCGGTGAAAACCTATGGCTTCGCGGTGATGGACGATCTGCCGTCCGAATCCGGGGCGCTGTGCAAAGTGTCCGATCTGTTCGGCTACATCAGGGAGACCAATTACGGGCGCTGGTTCGAAGTGCGCGCCGAGGTCAATCCGAACAATCTCGCCTACACGAATCTCGGCCTCCAGGCGCACACCGACAACCCCTATCGCGACCCTGTGCCGACGCTGCAGATTCTGTCCTGCATCGAAAATACGGTTGAGGGCGGCGAGTCCAGTGTCGTCGATGGGTTTGCCGTCGCGGCTGCGCTGCAGGCTGAGAACCCGGAAGGCTTCCGGCTGCTGAGCTCATGCCCGGCGCGCTTCGAATATGCCGGCTCTTCCGGCGTGCGGCTGCAGGCGAAGCGGCCGATGATCGAGCTCGGGCCCGATGGCGAGCTGATTTGCATCCGCTTCAACAACCGCTCCCTGGCGCCGACGGTCGACGTGCCGTTCAGCGATATGGAAGCGTACTACGCCGCCTATCGCCGGTTTGCGGAACTGATCGAGAATCCATCCTTCGAGGTGACGTTCAAGCTCGAAGCGGGGCAGGCGTTCATCGTCGACAACACGCGCGTCATGCATGCCCGCAAAGCGTTTTCCGGTACCGGCAAGCGCTGGCTGCAGGGCTGTTACGCAGACAAGGACGGTCTGCTGTCGACGCTGGCCGCAATCGAGCATGGGTTCAAGGAGGCGGCGGAATGAGCGGCCAGGATTTGAACGCGGACACCATCGTCGAGTTCATCGCCGACATCTTCGAGCGCCGGGGTGCCGAATCCTATCTCGGCGAACCAGTCACCATGTCTGAGCACATGCTGCAGGGCGCCTGGTTCGCCGAAAAGGACGGTGCGCCCGACGAACTGGTGGCGGCGGCGCTGCTGCACGACATCGGCCATTACACCAGCGAGTTCGGCACCTATTCGCCCGAGGATGTCGAGGACAAGCATCATGACGAAGCCGGCGGCGAGGTGCTGGCGCCGTTCTTTCCGCCGGTCATCGTCGAATGCGTGAGGCTGCATGTCGCGGCCAAGCGCTATCTCTGCGCCACCGACCCGACCTATTTCGGCAGGCTTTCGCAGGCCTCAGTGCATACGCTGTCGCTGCAGGGCGGGCCGATGAGCGCCGATGAAGTGGCCGAGTTCCGCAAGAACCCGTTCCACGAGGAAGCGGTCCGGGTCCGCATCTGGGACGAGAGCGGCAAGATCGCCAACATGAAGACACGGGCGTTTCGCGATTACGTGCCGCTGCTGCAGCGGGTGGTGACGCAGTTCGCCGCGGGTAAGCCGGCGTAATTCCCTCGAAGGAAGGAGGCAGGGTGCAAGCCATGCCTCCTTCCGTTTTTTCTCCGCAGGAATGGCGCTCGCCTATCCCTTGTGGTGCACCTGCTGCAGCCCGTAGACCGGCGTCGCCAAGCCGGCCTGCCTGGCTTTCAACTGCAGCGCCAGGAACTGCGAATAGTGTCGTGACTGGTGCAGATTGCCGCCGTGGAACCACAGCGCCTCCTGTTGCGTCGGCTTCCACATGTTGCGCAACTCGCCTTCCCAGGGGCCGGGATCCTTGGTGGTGTTCGAGCCGAGGCCCCAGCATTTGCCGACCTTGTCGGCGGTTTCGCGGGATATCAGATCGGCGGCCCAGCCGTTCATCGAGCCGTAGCCCGTGGCATAGACGATGAGGTCCGCAGGCAGTTCCGACCCGTCGCCGAGCAGAACAGAGTGCTGCTTGATCTCTTCGACGTCGACGCCGCTCTTCAGCTTGATCGAACCATCGATAACCAGCTGCGAGGCGCCAACATCGATGTAATAGCCAGAGCCGCGCCTGAGGTACTTCATGAACAGGCCGGACTCGTCGTCGCCCCAGTCGAGCATGAAACCCGCCTTTTCCAATCCCTTGTAGAACGCCGCATCGCGTTTCTTCATCTCGGCATAGGCCGGGATCTGGAACTCGTGCAGGATCTTGTAAGGCAGCGAAGCGAAGATGAGATCGGCCTTGGCGGTGGTGATGCCATTCTGCAGCGCCTGCTCCGAATAGAGCGAACCCAGTCCGATTTCCATCAACGTGTCGGACCTGGAGATATGGGTACTCGAGCGCTGCACCATGGTCACGTCGGCACCAGCTTCCCAAAGTGCGGCAGCGATGTCATGGGCGGAATTGTTGGATCCGATGACAACGGCCTTTTTGCCGGCATAGGCGTCGGGACCCGGATGCTTCGACGAGTGGTGCTGGTCACCCTTGAAGGTTTCCATGCCCTTGAATTTCGGCAGATTGGCCTTGCCGGACTGTCCGGTCGCCAGCACCAGCTGCTTGGGCTTCAGCGTAATGTCCCTGCCGTCGCGGTGGACGACAACCGTCCATTCCTTGGTCTTGTCGTCATAGGAGGCGCTTTTGGCCTCGGTCGAGGACCAGTAATTCAGCTCCATCACCTTGGTGTACATTTCCAGCCAGTCGCCGATCTTGTCCTTGGGCGAGAAGACCGGCCAGTTCTTGGGGAAATCGATGTAGGGCAGATGGTCGTACCAGACCGGGTCATGCAGGCAGAGCGACTTGTAGCGCTTGCGCCAGCTGTCGCCGGCCCGCTCGTTTTTCTCGATGATGATCGTCGGCACGCCAAGCTGCCGCAGCCGCGCGCCGAGCGCGATGCCGCCCTGGCCGCCGCCGATGATGACCGTATAGGGCTGGGTCTTGAAGCCGAGCTCGGCGGCTTCCCTCTCGCGTTCTTCCTTCCATGTCGGACGGTTCTTGCCCGAGCCGTGCCTGGCGCCCATCGGCCGCGCAAAGCCTGCCGGCTCCTCGTGGCCTTTCAGTTCGGCCATGGTGGTCAGCAGCGTCCAGATCTTGCCGTTCTTCAGCCTGACATGGCCGAAGCCGCGTGCCACCTCCGTCTCGAAGCTGATCCAGCCCTCGATCAGTTCGCCGCTCTCGGTCGCGTCCTCGCCCTTGGCGATGGCGAAGTGCGACGGCCTGGTGTTCGACAATTGGCTTTTCAGCATGTCGCGGACCTGGTCGCGGCCTTCCATGGTCTTGATGTTCCAGGTGAAGGTAACGAGGTCGCGCCAGTAGCAATCCTCTTGAAAGCAATCGACCGCCTTCTCGATGTCATTGGCAGCCAGCGCGGCGCCGAATTGATCGAGCAGGTCAGACAGTTTCTTGCTAGGGGCCGTGTTCTTGCTAGAGGGCTTGTCGAGCATCAGGTTTCCTCCCGTGAAATCCAGATCGTCATGGTGGTGGCTCCGCCGGGCTTGCCGCCGGACGATCAAGTATCGTCAGAGATGGCGGCCCTCGTCACGCCCCACCATAGTTTCCAGCGATTTCAATGGTCTATCCTAGAAATGAGATCGCCAGGCGGTTTCGGAATCGCTCCGGCGCCGGAAACGAACGTTCCATTTGTGAATGCCGCGCCGGTCGCGCAAAATTGATGGTCAAATGCCGCAATGCGGTCACCGGGGCCGATGACAACCGATCGGTGAGAAGCCGGGAAGCGGTGGCGGGCAACAGGGCGGTTCCCGGGATTTTCTGGATGCGGAACTCTGGAGCCCGTTATGATCATCATACCTTTTATCCAAGCGTCTTCATGTCGCTCCCTTGGCCGGCGTGGACGCGCAGCAGCAATGGCCGCGGTCATGGCCTTGAGCGCGACCCTGACCGGCCCGCTGGTGCTGCCCGGAACGCAGGCGCATGCGGCGGAAATTGCCGTCACCGTCCGCGAAAGGCTTTCGAATTATGGCGGATGGCGAACCTCGGCCCGATTCGGCGATGTCTGGGTTCCCTCGGTCCGTACCGAATGGCGGCCGTACACCGAAGGCAGGTGGGTCTGGACCGGCGATGGCTGGTACTGGCAGTCCACCGAGCCATTCGGCGATGTCGTCTATCACTATGGCCGCTGGGCGTATGATCCCGATTTCGGCTGGGTGTGGATCGCCGGCGATCAATGGGCGCCAGCCTGGGTGGTGTGGCGTCAGGGCGGCAATGATGTCGGCTGGGCTCCAGCGCCGCCCGACGTCGGTGTCGCCTTCGACGACGCCTGGTGGTGTTTCGTGCCTGTGGCGGCGATCGGCGCGGTCGATCTGGTCAGGGTGGTGCGGCCGGTGCAGGAGAACGTCGTCATCATGCGCAACACGACGATCATCAACCAGACGGTCGTGGTCAACAATGCACCGCGCGTGCGACTTGGCAATCAGGTCGTTGCAATCAATGCCGGACCCCGGCTGCAGCAACTCCCGAAGCCCGTCATCGAATCGATCAAGGCGGCAAAACTGGTTCCGCCTCGCAAAGGCGTGTTTGCCAGTGCACGGCTCGATGTTTCCAGGGGCGCCGAGATCAAGAGGCTTGCCGGCAATACAAAGGGGAACGGGCAAATCCTGGCGGGTCCCAAGACTGCGACCGGCGACAAGGCCAATTCCCTTGGCGCGGTGACTGCCAGCAATCCGGTGGTCGTGAAGCCGGTGAGCAAGCGGATGGTCGCCGGCAACGGCGCGAAGGCCGATGCGCTCAAGCTGCATGCCGACAGGACCACAGGCGACGGACGCATCGTTGTCAAATCGTCGCTCAACCGGGGGTCGCCCAAGCCGGTTTCGTCCAGGCCGGTTTCGGGGCAGCGTCTTGCACGCGGAGCCGGGCAACAAAAGCCGCATCAGCAAGCGTTGGCAATGCGCATGCCCCAGCACCATGCCCCGGCAAGGGTGGCACCCCACCATCCGCCAGCGAAGATGCAGGCCAGGAAGGCGTCCAAATGCGATCCACGCGTTTCCCGCTGCAAGGCGCCGGGCTGACACCGCAGTCGCGTCGGCACGCTGCGCGCGCCGGCGCGATTTTTCCCGTTGACAGGCCGCCTTTCCCGCCCTTAGTGTCCGCCACCATGAAAACGGCACTCATTCTCGTAGGAAAGCGCGTGGGCAAGGCGGTGTAACCGCCGGGCGAAAACCCCCCATGCGCAAGACACAGGCTCCCTCGGGGGCCTTTTTTATTGCCTGAAACACGACTAAACGACCAGCAAACGCCAAATGGCGACAGTACGGGACCAGACCGATGAGCAACGGACAGAACGAGCGGCGCGAGATGACAGGTGCCGAAATGGTGGTGCAGGCGCTGAAGGACAATGGCGTCAAGCATGTCTTCGGCTATCCCGGCGGCGCTGTCCTTCCGATCTATGACGAGATCTTCCAGCAGGACGATGTCGAGCACATACTGGTGCGCCACGAGCAGGGCGCCGGCCATGCGGCCGAAGGCTATGCGCGTTCGACCGGCAAGGCCGGCGTCATGCTGGTGACCTCCGGCCCCGGCGCCACCAATGCGGTGACGCCGCTGCAGGACGCGCTGATGGATTCGATCCCGCTGGTCTGCCTGACGGGGCAGGTGCCGACCTCGCTGATCGGCTCCGACGCTTTTCAGGAATGCGATACGGTCGGCATCACCCGCCCCTGCACCAAGCACAATTGGCTGGTGAAGGACGTCAACGAACTCGCCGCCACCATCCACGAGGCTTTCCATGTCGCGACCACCGGCCGTCCGGGTCCGGTCGTCGTCGATATTCCGAAGGACGTGCAGTTCGCCAGGGGATTCTACGTCCCGCCGCAGATAGCGCCGCGCACCAGCTACCAGCCTAAGGTCCAGGGCGACCTGGAAAAGGTCAAGGCGGCGGTCGAGCTGATGGCCAGCGCCAAGAAGCCGATCATCTATAGCGGCGGCGGCGTCATCAATTCCGGCTCGGAAGCGAGCCATCTGCTGCGCGAACTGGTCGATCTTACCGGTTTCCCGATTACCTCGACGCTGATGGGCCTCGGTGCCTATCCGGCATCGGGCAAGAACTGGATGGGCATGCTCGGCATGCACGGCACCTATGAAGCCAACATGGCCATGCATGATTGCGACGTGATGATCTGCATCGGCGCCCGTTTCGACGACCGCATCACCGGCCGGTTGACCGCGTTCTCGCCGAATTCGAAGAAGATCCACATCGACATCGATCCATCGTCGATCAATAAGAATGTCCACACCGAGGTGCCGATCATCGGCGATGTCGGCCGGGTGCTGGAGGATATGGTGCGGCTGTGGCGCGCGAGCGCCAAGGCCGACAAGAAGGCGCTCTACCCCTGGTGGGAGCAGATCGCCAAATGGCGTGCGCGCGACTCGCTCGCCTACAAGATGAACAACGACGTGATCATGCCGCAATACGCCATCGAGCGGCTCTACGAACTGACCAAGGGTATGGACACCTACATCACCACCGAGGTCGGCCAGCACCAGATGTGGGCGGCGCAGCACTATCATTTCGAGAAGCCGAACCGCTGGATGACGTCAGGCGGGCTGGGCACGATGGGCTACGGCCTGCCGGCGGCGCTCGGCGTGCAGATCGCGCATCCCGACGCGCTGGTCATCGACATTGCCGGCGACGCCTCCGTGCAGATGACGATGCAGGAGATGAGCGCTGCCGTGCAGCACGACGCGCCGATCAAGATCTTCATCCTGAACAACCAGTATATGGGCATGGTGCGGCAGTGGCAGCAGTTGCTGCACGGCAACCGGCTGTCGCATTCCTACACCGAGGCGATGCCCGACTTCGTCAAGCTGGCCGAGGCCTATGGCGGACACGGCATTCGCTGCGAGAAGCCGGACGAACTGGACGACGCGATCAAGGAGATGATCTCGGTCAGGAAGCCGGTGCTGTTCGACTGCCGCGTGGCGACGCTCGCCAACTGCTTCCCGATGATCCCATCGGGCAAGGCGCACAATGAGATGCTCTTGCCCGACGAGGCGACCGACGAGGCGGTGGCCAACGCCATCGACGCCAAGGGCAGGGAACTGGTGTAGCCGGCAGAACCAAGGCAGGGCTGTCGCGAGAAAGCCCCGCGCAAACAGAGAATTAGCTCAAGAGCTTGAAATCGAGATTCATGTCATGAACGCACAGCTACAACCGACCGGCTCCGCCTATTTCATCGCCAAGGAGACGGAGAAGCCGGAAAACCACACGCTTTCCGTGCTGGTCGACAATGAGCCGGGCGTGCTTGCCAGGGTCATCGGCCTGTTTTCCGGGCGTGGCTACAACATCGAGAGCCTGACCGTCTCCGAGACCGAGCATGAGAAGCATTTGTCGCGCATCACCATCGTGACGCGCGGCACGCCGCATGTGCTGGAGCAGATCAAGCACCAGCTCGAGCGCATCGTGCCGGTTCACCGCGTCGTCGACCTGACCGTGCGTTCGCATGAATCCGGCCAGGAGCGGCCGCTGGAGCGCGAACTGGCGCTGGTCAAAGTCGCCGGCACCGGCGAGGCCCGGGTCGAGGCGTTGCGGCTGGCCGATGCGTTCCGCGCCAGCGTCATCGACGCCAACACCGAGCATTTCATCTTCGAGATCACCGGCAAGGGCTCCAAGATCGACCAGTTCATCGCCATCATGAAACCGCTCGGCCTGGTTGAAATCTGCCGCACCGGCGTGGCGGCGTTGAACCGCGGCCCGCAGGCGATGTAGGACTTCGGCGGGGCTGGCGCCGAACGCGCCAGCCAGCTTCCATTGTGAGGCCATCCGTGGCCTTTGCGGGGTCGCCGGGAAGAGACAAGATGCTGACTTGTCAGGGAGGATATCCATGTCGCTCGACGCATTCCTTGCTCTGCTTGTCTACGCCTTCGTGACCTCGATCACGCCGGGGCCGAACAATCTCATGCTTCTGGCATCGGGCGTGAATTTCGGCCTCGTCAGAACCGTTCCGCACATGCTGGGCATCAGCATGGGTTTCCTCGTGCTGCTGCTTGCCGTCGGTCTTGGCCTCGGCGCTGTGTTGACGGCGTTTCCGGCGCTGCACACCGGATTGAAGATCGCAGGCGGTGCCTACCTGCTCTATCTTTCGTGGAAGATCGCCATGTCGCGCACGCTGACCGGCAAGGGCGAGACGAATGCGCGGCCCATGCGCTTCATCGAGGCGGCCGCATTC
>NZ_RZOM01001500.1:0-1046 GCF_003999175.1 Mesorhizobium sp. M7A.F.Ca.ET.027.03.2.1
CAACACAACAAGGCCGACGGGAGGTTCCAATGAGCGAAGCCGTGGACGCTGAATACGCGCCGCTCGACGTCATCACCATCGGTCGCGCTTCCGTGGACCTTTATGGGCAGCAGATCGGCTCGCGGCTGGAGGACATCACCTCCTTCGCCAAGTCGGTCGGTGGCTGCCCGGCCAACATCTCGGTCGGCACGGCCAGGCTCGGCCTGCGCTCGGCACTGCTCACCCGCGTCGGCGACGAGCAGATGGGCCGCTTCATCCGCGAGCAGCTGACGCGTGAGGGCGTCAATGTCGACGGCCTGAAGACCGACAAGGAACGGCTGACCGCGCTGGTGCTGCTGTCGGTCGAGGACGAAGGCGTTTCGCCGATGATCTTCTACCGCTCGGATTGCGCCGACATGGCGCTGGCGCCGGAAGACATCGATGAGGCCTTCATCGCCTCGGCGCGCTCGATCGTCGTTACCGGCACGCATTTTTCCAGGCCCAACAGCGATGCCGCGCAGCGCAAGGCGATCCGCATCATGAAGGCCAAGGGCGGCAAGGTGGTGTTCGACATCGACTACCGGCCGAACCTGTGGGGCCTTGCCGGCCATGCCGAAGGGTTCGAGCGCTATGTGAAATCGGACCGGGTCTCGGCGCAGTTGAAGACGGTGCTACCCGATTGCGACCTCATCGTCGGCACCGAGGAAGAGATCATGATCGCGTCGGGCGCCGACGATTGCCTGAGCGCGCTGAAGACGATCCGCTCGCTGTCGTCCGCCACCATCGTCCTGAAGCGCGGCGCCATGGGCTGCATCGTCTATGACGGACCGATCAGCGACGATCTCGAGGACGGCGTCGTCGGCAAGGGATTCCCGATCGAGATCTACAATGTGCTGGGCGCCGGCGACGCCTTCATGTCCGGTTTCCTGCGCGGCTGGCTGGGTGGCGAAGACCATGCGACAGCGGCGACCTGGGCCAATGCCTGCGGCGCCTTCGCCGTGTCGCGGCTGCTCTGCGCGCCGGAATATCCGACCTTCGAAGAACTGCGGTTCTTCCTCAAACACGGC
>NZ_RZOM01001501.1:0-1040 GCF_003999175.1 Mesorhizobium sp. M7A.F.Ca.ET.027.03.2.1
ATACAAGATCGATAGACTCCCGAGCAACAAAGGAACCCGTGCAGGCAGAATCAAGCCGGCGCAGGCCAACTCTGCGACAAGCGCTGGCCCGTCCTTTCGTGGAACCCGGCGCTACTTTCGCTGTTCTCCTCTCAGGAGGAACAACCATGCCAGATGACAAAAGCAAGCGCGATTTTCGTGACCGCGACCGCGTATCGGGCGACGAGGAATACGAGGTCGGCTATCTCGCCAGCAAATTCCAGCTTACCATCCCTGAAGTCCGGGAACTTATCAAAAAGCACGGCAACGACCGTGAGACGCTGGAGCGCGAAGCGAAAGCACTAGGCAGTCGATGACGAGCTAACGGCGCCAATCCCAAGGCTAAACCGCTCGTATCGTGCGAAAGACCCGCCGTGCTGGCCTTGCACGACGGGCTATATGTGCGGCTACATCCTAGGAATCGACCGCTTGTACCAACCTGAGACAGGGGCAAAGGTTCCGAAAGCGCGCTCAGCAGCCGTCCGTGGTCTTTTTCATCTGGCCAGGAGCGGCCGAGTTAGCGTCTGTATCCTGCTGGCCTGGCGCGGCCTGCTTGGCGCTGCCAGTCTGCTGACCAGGAGCGCAGTCCTTGGCGGAGTTTGAGTTCGTTCCGCTCGTGGTGGTCGAATCCGTGCCCTGGTCGGTCGTAGTGCTCGGCATTGTCTTGGTTGTCGTCGTGGATGACCCGCCAGTGTTGGTAGTGTTGCTCGATTGGGCAAAGGCGAGCCCAGTTGACAGTGCCACAATGGCGGACGCGAAAAGTAGCTGTTTCATGATCAACTCCATGTTTGAATGTCCCTGGGCACCTAACTTCGCATTGAAGCGGCGGTTCCAACGAATGGGGTCCGAGAATCGCCCAGCACATGACGCAAAAAGCCCGCCGGCCGGAGCCAGCGGGCAGTTCTCATGGGGGAAAGCACCGGGAGCAGTGCGACGACCAAAGTTCGACAGGGCAGTTTTGTTCCATCGCAAGTGAACTGGCTTCGAACTTTCCGACACCGATGCACTGACCGAGATCCTGG
>NZ_RZOM01001502.1:0-1039 GCF_003999175.1 Mesorhizobium sp. M7A.F.Ca.ET.027.03.2.1
CGGTGATGTCGGGCAGATGCGTGCCGCCATTGTAGGGCGCGTTGAGGGCAAAGACGTCGCCGGGGTGGATGTCGCCGGAATTCAGCCGGATGATGGTTTCGACCGAGCGGTCCATCGAGCCGAGATGTACCGGCATGTGCGGCGCATTGGCGACCAGTGCGCCGGTGCGATCGAAGACTGCACAGGAAAAATCCAGCCTTTCCTTGATGTTGACGGAATAGGCGGTGTTCTGCAGCGTCACGCCCATCTGCTCGGCGATCGACATGAAGAGGTTGTTGAAGACCTCCAGCATGACCGGATCGGCCTCCGTGCCGAGCGCTGCCTGCCGGCGCTTTTTCTCGACACGGCGCAGGAGCACATGGTTCCTGGCGGTGATTTCGGCCAGCCAGCCCGGCTCGATGACGATCGTCTGGTTCGGCTCGATAATCAAGGCAGGTCCGGCAACCCTGTTTCCCGGCTTCAGCGCTTCGCGGCGGAAGATGGGTGAAGTGCGCCACTCTCCTTCGGTGAAGATTTCGCGGGTTTGCGAAGGGCTTACGGCAAGGTCTTCGGTTCGCGATTCAGTTTCGTCGCGCCCAGTGCCGCCGGTGTCGGTGCCTTCGACGCCGACGGTCTCGACGATCATCGGCTTGTCGTCATAGACGAAACCGAACTGCGCCTTGTGGGCGATTTCAAAATCGCGCCTGGCCTGGAAAATCGAATCCGCCTCGAAATTCACCGGCAGTGTCGTGTCGGTGCCGTCATAGCGAATGTGCAGCACAGGCTTCGTGGCGACCGTATCCTCGCCGATGCCTTGCGCCGCGAGTTCGGCGATGACGGCTTTTCTCAAAATGGCAATGAGGTTGCCGATCTCCGTTCTGGACTCTTCGGCAAGCGGTTTCAGCAGCGCTTGCTGGCGCGAGGCAAAGACCGAGGATAGACCGATGCCATAGGCCGACAGCAGGCCAGAGAAGGGATGGATCAGCACCGCCTCCATGCCGAGCGCGTCGGCGACCAGGCAAGCGTGCTGGCCGCCGGCACCACCGAAGCAGTTCAGGAG
>NZ_RZOM01001503.1:0-1036 GCF_003999175.1 Mesorhizobium sp. M7A.F.Ca.ET.027.03.2.1
GCTCTGGAACCGGGTGGCGAGCGGAATGGCGCAGTCGAGCACGCGCTCGGCGTCCTGCTCGTTCTGCAGAATGGCGACGATGGTTTTGAATCGCATGACAATCCCTCGATTTACGAGCTGGTGAACTCGTGCCGGGGAAACGTTGCAGCGTCGTGCTTTGTTCCGGTCTGGACCAGATCAGCCGGGATTGCTGGCGAAGCCGGCGACCATCGCCTCGACATCGGCGCGGGCGGCGTCCAGCGCCTCCTGGCTGCGGGCACGCACGACCAGTTCGGTCCAGAACTTGCCGTCGCCATATTTCGGGTAGGAGCCGATGATCGTATCGGGATGCGCTTTCTGGATATCACCCAACGGCCCGCCGATGAGGCCTTCGCCGAACGGGCAGGGCACGGTCGCCGAAAGCATCTTCGTGCCGGCCTTCAGCGTCGGCACGACATTGTCGAGCATGGCCTGGAAAATCGATGGCACGCCGGCCATGACGTGGACGTTGCCGATGCGGAAGCCAGGTGCGACCGACACCGGATTGTCGATGAGATCGGCGCCGCGCGGCATCCGCGCCATGCGCTTGCGGGCCTGCGTATATTCGATGCCACGCGCGGCATAGCTTGCCTCCAGCATCGCATAGGCCCGGGCATCGTATTCGCAAGGCACGCCAAAAGCCTTGGATATGGAATCGGCCGTGATGTCGTCATGCGTCGGACCGATGCCGCCGGTGGTGAACACATAGGTGTAACGGCTGCGCACGGCATTCACCGCGGCGATGATCTCGTCTTCCTCGTCAGGGACGACACGCACTTCCTTCAGGTCGATGCCGATCGCCGTCATGATGTCGGCGAGATGGCCGATGTTCTTGTCCTTGGTTCGGCCGGACAGAATCTCATCGCCAATGACGAGCATGGCGGCGGTCACGATTTCACGCATGGAAGGCTCCGGCAAGGCGAGTGGCCTGGGAAGGCGAGTGGTCTGAGATAGCGCGGCGCGACGGTGGCCGCAATGTCATCTTCGCGCCGCGCTATCTCAGACCACTCGCCTTCCC
>NZ_RZOM01001504.1:0-1035 GCF_003999175.1 Mesorhizobium sp. M7A.F.Ca.ET.027.03.2.1
CGACCAAAGGAATCACCGCGAGCAGGCTGAGACTGGGGCGCAGCGCAAGCAATCGCGGCCGGCGCTTGATCTCGCCTGCAAGCACCAGATGGGTGATCCGGTGCCGCCGCAGCAAAGGGACGAGCGAGCCTATACCTTCCAGAGCGAGGCTTTCGTGATCGTATCGGGAGAGTTCCGCGATGCGGTCCACCTCGCCTTCCATCAGGATGACGAAGGGCGGATAACCTTGTTCAGCCGAACCGGCCGCGACTTCGACCGGCAGACTGCCGCCGCCGGCAATGATGCCGACCCTGGAGCCCGGCGGAAGATCAAGACGCGCAGCCGCTGTCTCAGTCTTCGTCATCGACATCGTCGCCATCGCCGCCCTTGAGCGACGGCACAGCATAGTGCCGCTTGCCGCGACTGGTGATGAAATCGATGATCTTCATGGCGGTCGGCGACGACGCGAACTCCGCCTTGGCGAACTCGATGTTCTCGCCAACGGTGCGGGAACGATCGAAGATCATCCTGTAAGCCTTGCGCAGCACAAGGATTTCGGACCTTGGCAGGCCGGAGCGCTTGAGGCCGATGATGTTGAGGCCGCGTAGGCTGGCGCGGTTGCCGACCGCTATGGCAAAGGGGATGACATCGCCGACGATCGCGGAGCAGCCGCCGAGAAAGGCGTTGTCGCCGATGCGGACAAACTGATGCACTGCGGTCAGGCCGCCGATATAGACATTGTTGCCGACCTCGCAGTGGCCGCCCAGCGTTGCGCCATTGGCGAACGTCGCATTGTTGCCGACGACGCAATCATGGGCGATATGGGCGTAGGCAAGGAAATTGCCATTGTCGCCGACCGTCGTCTCGCCGCGGCTGGAATCGGTGCCGAGATGCATGGTCACGCCTTCGCGGATCGTGCAGTTCCTGCCGATGACCAAGGTGGTGCGACCGCCCTTGTGCTTGGTGTTCTGCGGCGGTGCGCCCAATGTCGCCATCGGATAGACCTTGGTCGAGGCGCCGATCGACGTCGCGCCCATCACCGAGACATGACTGACC
>NZ_RZOM01001505.1:0-1033 GCF_003999175.1 Mesorhizobium sp. M7A.F.Ca.ET.027.03.2.1
GTCCGCAGGCCCAGGGCCGTTGCGCGGTCGATGTCCCCGTCCCGGTCACGGTCGGAAACAGCCGCCTGACCTGCCATTTCCCGCTGAACACATAGGACCGCCACCGGCGCAAGTGTCGGCCGGGGCGTTGAGAGGAGCCGCCATGCAAGATATCCGCGTCGTCACCGATTTCCCGCGAAAAATCCGCGAGATCGAGAATCTTTGGATTCCGATGCCCGACGGCGTCAAGCTGGCGGCTAGAATCTGGCTGCCGGAAGACGCCGAGGCCGATCCGGTGCCGGCGATCCTCGAATATCTGCCCTATCGCAAGCGTGACGGAACGGTGGAGCGCGATGCGCTGACGCATCCCTATTTCGCCGGTCACGGCTATGCCGGCGTGCGGGTCGACATGCGCGGCTCGGGCGACAGCGAGGGGCTATGCAAGGGCGAATACCTGGAGCAGGAACAGGATGACTGCCTGGCGGTCATCGAATGGCTGGCCCGGCAGCCTTGGTGTTCGGGAAGCGTCGGCATGATCGGCATCTCCTGGGGCGGCTTCAACGGGCTGCAGGTCGCGGCCCGCCGGCCGCCGGCGCTGAAAGCCGTCGTCTCGCTGTGCTCGACCGACGACCGCTACAACGACGACGTGCATTATCTCGGCGGCGCGATGATGTGCGACAATCTGATGTGGGGCACCACCGCTTGGGCCATCGCCATGACCCCGCCGGATCCGCTGATCGTCGGCGACCGCTGGCGCGATCTTTGGGAGCAGCGGCTGAACGGCAACGGCATCTGGATGCAGGACTGGTTCGAACACCAGCGCCGCGATGATTTCTACAAGCACGGCTCGATCTGCGAGGACTATTCCGATGTCGAAATCCCGGTCTATGCCGTCGGCGGCTGGGCCGACGGCTATCCCAATCCGATCTTCCGGATGCTGGAAAAGCTGAGCGGTCCTCGCAAGGGCCTGATCGGACCCTGGGGCCACAAATATCCGCACTTCGCCATGCCCGGCCCGCGTATCGGCTTCCTGCAGGAGTGCCTGCGCTGGTGG
>NZ_RZOM01001506.1:0-1030 GCF_003999175.1 Mesorhizobium sp. M7A.F.Ca.ET.027.03.2.1
CACCACCACCTATATTCCGACGCAGGCGCCGGACGGCGTCGCCTTTCCCGAGACGACCGCCGAGGTGCAGGACATCGTGCGGGCCTGTGCCGCGCACCGCGTGCCGGTGATCGCCTTTGGCGTCGGCTCCTCGCTGGAAGGCCACACCAACGCACCGGGCGGCGGCATATCGGTCGACACATCGCGCATGAACCGTATCCTGGCGGTCAATCCACAGGATCTCGACTGCACGGTCGAACCCGGCGTCACCCGCGAGGATTTGAACCGGCATCTGCGCGACACCGGACTGTTCTTTCCGATCGACCCCGGCGCCAATGCCTCGCTCGGCGGCATGGCCGCGACGCGGGCCTCCGGCACCAACGCGGTGCGCTACGGCACGATGCGCGAGAACGTGCTGTCGCTGACCGCCGTCATGGCCGACGGCGAGACGGTGACGACCGGCAAGCGGGCGAAAAAGAGCTCGGCCGGTTATGATTTGACGCGGCTGCTGGTCGGCTCGGAAGGCACGCTCGGCATCATCACCTCGCTGACCTTGAAGCTGCAAGGCATCCCGCAGGCGATCTCCGGCGGCGTCTGCCCGTTTCCGAGCGTCGAGGCGGCCTGCAACGCGGTTATCGCGACGATCCAGATGGGCATCCCGGTGGCGCGCATCGAACTGGTCAACGCGCTGCAGATGCGGGCGATGAAGAACTATTCGAAGCTCGACTATCCCGAAAGCCCGTGCCTGTTCGTCGAGTTTCACGGCAGCGATGCCGGCGTTGCCGAACAGGCCGAGACCTTCGGCATGATCGCGGAAGAGAATGGCGGCGGGCCGTTCCTGTGGACCAGCGTTGCCGAGGAGCGCACCAAACTGTGGAAGGCCAGGCATGACGCCTACTGGTCGTCGCTGACGCTACGGCCAGGCGCCAAGGGGCTGTCGACCGATGTCTGCGTGCCGATCTCGCGCTTTGCCGAATGCGTCATGGAAACCGAAGCCGACATAGCCGAGATGGGTCTGATCGCGCCGATCGTTGGCCATGCCGGCGATGGC
>NZ_RZOM01001507.1:0-1028 GCF_003999175.1 Mesorhizobium sp. M7A.F.Ca.ET.027.03.2.1
GCGCGACAGTGCCTTGAGGTGGTCGGCGCCCGCCCCTTCCGGCGCCAGCAGCAGAAACACCAGATCGACGGGCTGATCGTCCAGCGATTCGAAATCGACAGGCGTCTCCAGCCGGGCGAAAACACCTGCGATGCGTTTCACGCCGGCCAGCTTGCCGTGCGGAATGGCGATGCCGTTGCCGACGCCGGTCGAACCCAGGCGCTCACGCTGCAGGATGGTGTCGAACACCTCCCGCTCCGGAATGCCGGAAATCGCCGCTGCCCGTTCGGACAGCAGTTGCAGCAGCTGCTTCTTGGAGTTCGCCTTCAACGCCGGCAGTATCGCCGGAACGTTGATAAGATCGCTCAGATCCATGCTAGAAAATCCCTTGTTCGCCTGCCGTCACCAGTCCCCACCCCTCGTGCGGCCGGCTCTTATTGCCGTGCGACCCTTGTCGTCACCGTGCGACCTTTGTCGTCACGCTTGCGCGACCTTGGTCGTCGACGGGTCGATCCAGCCGATATTTCCATCGGGTCGGCGATAGACGATGTTGAGATGGTCGGTTCCCGCATTGCGGAAGACAAAGACCGGGCTGTCCTTGGTGTCGAGCTCGATGACCGCCGACGCCACCGACATGGTCTTCAGCGTCATGGTTGATTCGGCGACGATGGCGGGCGCGAAATTCTCCGGAATGTCCTCGTCGTCATCGGCAAGCGGCGCCATCACCGTGTAGGCGATGTCGGTCGGCTGGCCGTTGGCGGCGCCCGAGTTGTGCGATTTCAGCCTGCGCTTGTAGCGCCTCAGGCGGGTTTCCAGACGGTCCGCCGCCGCCTCGAAGGCAAGCGTCGGATCCTGGGCATCGCCGGTGGCCTGCAGCGAAGCGCCGGAATCCAGCCGGATCATGCAGTCCGCCGAATAGCGCGAGCCCGATTTGATGACCGTGACATGTCCGGCAAAGCCGCGATCGAAATATTTGCCGATCGCTTCGCCGACGCGATCATTGATGCGTGTCCGAAACGCATCGCCGATATCCATGTGTTTTCCCGATA
>NZ_RZOM01001508.1:0-1024 GCF_003999175.1 Mesorhizobium sp. M7A.F.Ca.ET.027.03.2.1
AGCTTCTGCTGCGCCGTATCAGGTCATTGCTGGCCCGGCCGGCGCGCGCGACCGCCGCACCCGACTTTGCCGCCTTGGCGGCGCTTGCCGGCGCCAGCGGCTACAGATTGCCGGCCGATGTCGAAGCGCATGCGGTTGCGCTCGACCCTGAGAGCCGCCGCATGGCGCAGGCCGGCAGCCTCTATCCGGACCACGTCATCTTCCTCGGCCAGGGCTCCGTCGTGGCGAAACCAGGCGAGGCCGTGGCCGATGTCATTGCACGACTGGGCACGTCGCCTGCGGCGATCCTGTTTCCCGGCGCAGGCGTGCTGATGCGCGGCGACGCCAGTGCCGGCGCCGATGCCATGCAACGCTGCCTCGCCGACGTGACGGCGCGCATCGATGTCGCCGCGCGGCTGAACTATCTCACCGCTTCCGAGAATGACGAACTGGTCAACTGGGACGCCGAGCAATATCGCCAGAAGCTCAACGCGGCTGGCGGCTAGCATGGGCATGATGCCACTTGTCATCGGCATCGACATCGGCACATCGGGTGCGCGCGCCGTCGCCATGCGCCCGGATTTTTCCATAGCCGGGCACGCGGCCGTCCCACTCGACAGGTTTGGCAGCGATGGGCGAGCTCCCACGGCGTGGTGGCAAGCGGTCAAGACGGTGCTGACGGAGCTGCTTTCCGGCATCGACCGCACGGCGGTCCGCGCCATCGCCGTTGACGGCACCTCCGGCACGCTGCTGCCGGTCGACGCCGCCGGGCGGCCGCTGGCCGAACCGCTGATGTACAACGACAAGGTCGATGACGACGACATCCTGGCCGCTATCGCCCGCACCGCGCCGGCTGCAAGTGCAGCGCACGGAGCGACATCCGGCCTCGCCAAGGCCCTGCGCTTCCAGCATCTGCCGGACATTGCGGCGGTGCTGCATCAGGCCGACTGGATTGCCGGAAACTTCTCCGGCCGCTTCGACGTCAGCGACGAGAACAATGCCCTGAAGACAGGCTATGATGTCGAGGCCCGGCGCTGGCCGGAAT
>NZ_RZOM01001509.1:0-1024 GCF_003999175.1 Mesorhizobium sp. M7A.F.Ca.ET.027.03.2.1
TCCCCACCGCGCCAAGGCCGAGGATGACGTTGCGCAGCGCCACCGAAGCCGTCGCGCCGACCGCCGACTTGACCTGCGTCGTGTCGGCGGCAAGCCGCGACACGATCTCGCCCGACTGGGCGGTGTCGAAGAAGGCAGGCGACAGCGTCGTCACATGGGCAAACACATCGCGCCTTATATCGGCGACGACGCGCTCGCCCAGCGTGATGACGAAATAGTAGCGGCCGGCCGATGCCGCCGCCAGCACGGCGGCCATCGCCACCAGGGCGGCGAAATATTCGGCAATGAAGGTGGTGCTGGACGACGAGAAACCATGATCGATCATGCGTCGCACCGCCAGCGGCAGCGCCAGCGTGGTTGCCGCCGCGATGACCAGCGAGATGATGGCGCCGACGACCAGTGTGCGATAGTGCGTGATGTAGGGGAACAGGCGCCGGAGCGGCTTGAGCGAACGCCGGCGCTCGTCTGCGCTGGTGATTTGCGCCATCCCGATGTTTCCTCCAGCCGCCCTTGGGGTCTGCGCCTCAATATGCGCTTGCCGCGGCCTTGTGATTCAATTCCAGCTGATGTATAGGCTCGCCGACCGTTTTAGAAGCCGTGGCTCCTCAATAGCTGCGGCTTCGAGTTTTAAAAAGGGGCGCATCGACGCAGGCTTATGCCCGTCGGCAGCGCCGGCAAGCCAGGAACCGAACCCATGAAGACCGACATCCATCCCGATTACCACACCATCAAGGTCGTCATGACCGACGGCACCGAATACATGACCCGTTCGACCTGGGGCAAGGAAGGCGATACGATGAACCTCGATATCGACCCGACCACCCACCCGGCCTGGACCGGCGGCCAGCAGACCCTGCTCGACCGCGGCGGCCGCCTGTCGAAGTTCAAGAAGCGTTTCGAAGGTTTCGGGATCTAAGCTCAACGAGCTTTTTACAGAACAAAAAACCCGCCCTTGTGGCGGGTTTTTTGTTGCGGCGCGTTGCTACTCGGCCAGCAATTCCCTCAGCGCCATGCGCTTATAGGC
>NZ_RZOM01000150.1:0-8426 GCF_003999175.1 Mesorhizobium sp. M7A.F.Ca.ET.027.03.2.1
CCGAGGCACCGATCAGCGTCACCAGCGTCACCGTGAAGCCGGCGACGATGCCGGGCAGGGCTTCCGGCACCAGCACCTCGCGGATGATCGTCCAGCGGTTGCCGCCCATGGCGCGCGCCGCCTCGATCAAGCCACGGTCGACCTCACGCAACGACACTTCGGCAATGCGCGCGTAATAGGGCGTGGCGGCGATCGACAGCGGCACGATGGCTGCCCATGTGCCGATCGAGGTGCCGACGATCAGCCGCGTCACCGGGATCAGTGCCACCAGAAGGATGATGAAGGGCACCGAACGGAAGCCGTTGATGACGGCGCCGAGCGCCCGGTTCACCCACAGGCTTTCGGCAATCCCGCCGCGTTCGGTGGCGATCAGTGCCAGGCCGAGCGGCAGGCCGAAGACCAGCGAGATGAGGCCGGAGGCGGCTGTCATCAGGACGGTTTCCCAGATCGAACGCAGCAGAAGTTCAAACAGGATCGGCGACATGGCCAAGCACCTCCACCCGCGCCTGGCGGGTCTTCAGGAATGTGATGATGTCAGCGAGATGATTTGCATCGCTGCCGGGAACCGACAGGAACAGCGTGCCGACGGGCTGCTGCTGGATATGGTCGATGCCGCCATGGATGAGGCGGAAGGCGCCTGGAACAGCCGTGGCAAGGTCGGACAGCAACGGGCCGCGTGCCGCATCGCCGGCCACGTCGACGCGCAGGATCGTCTCCGCGCCGGCCGCCGGCAGCAGCCGGGCCGCCAGTTCGGCTGGCAGCTGCGGCCGGATGGCGCCGAGCAGGCTTTTGGTGATGTCTGATTGTGGGTCGGCAAACACCGACCAGACCGGCCCTTGCTCGACGATGCGCCCGGCGTCGATCACCGCAACGCGGTCGGCGATCGAGCGGACCACCTCCATCTCATGGGTGATCAGAAGGATGGTCAGCCCAAGCTGCCGGTTGATGTCCTTGAGAAGGGCGAGGATGGAGCGCGTTGTTTCCGGATCGAGCGCCGAGGTGGCTTCGTCCGACAAGAGCAGCGCCGGGCGTGCTGCCAGCGCCCGGGCGATGCCGACACGCTGCTTCTGGCCGCCCGACAGTGACGCCGGATAGGCTTTTGCCTTCTCGGACAGGCCGACGAGGTCGAGCAGTTCGGCGGCGCGCTTCAGTCGCTCGGCCTTCGAGCGGCCCTCGATCTTCAGCGGCAGCGCCACATTGTCTTCGACGGTCTTGGCCGACAGCAGGTTGAAATGCTGGAAGATCATGCCGATGCGCCGCCGCAGCGGCTGCAGCTCGCGCTCGCCAAGCCGGCTGATCTCTCGGCCTTCGATGAACACCTCGCCGGAGTCAGGCCGTTCCAGCCCGTTCAGGCAGCGGATCAGCGTCGACTTGCCGGCGCCGCTGCGGCCGATGATACCGAGGATCTCGCCCTTGCGCACGGTCAGCGAGATGCCGTCGAGCGCCGCTGTCGCACCGAAGCGGCGCTTCAGCTCGACGAGGCGCACGACGTCCTGAGACGCGTCGGGCCGGGCATGGATCGGATCGGCGGTTTCTCCGGATGCCGTGATATGCTGGTTCATGAATGTTCCTGTTCCCGAAAACGCAATCGCGGCCCGCGCCTGAGCGCGGACCGCTGTTGCTATCGAACCGGGCTTCCGGTCGACCGGATCAATAGGCGCTGAGGCCGGTGCCCTTGTAGACCTTGTCGAACTCGGCCTTCACCGCCTCGTTCTGATAGGAGGCGACCAGCGTCTTCACCCAGGCCTCGTTCTCGTTACCGGCCTTCACCGCGATGAAGTTGCGGTAGGGATTGTCGGCGATCGGCTCCTGCGCGATGCGGTTTTCCGGCGTCAGGCCGCTTTTCAGCGCCCAGTCGGTGTTGACCACGGCCGCGTCGAGATCCTCGACCGAGCGGCCGACAATGCCGGCGTCCAGTTCCTTGATCACCACCTTCTTCGCGTTCTCGGCGATGTCGACGGTGGTGGCGAGAATGCCGGTGCCGTCCTTCAATTTGATCACGCCCTCGTTCTGCAGCACGCGCAGCGCCCGGCCTTCATTGGATGGATCGTTCGGCACGCCGACGACCGCGCCCTCGGGCAGGTCGGCGACTGCTTTGTACTTCTTCGAGTAGAGGCCGATCGGCCACACGCCGGTATAGCCGACGCGCACGATATGATACCCTTGAGTCTTGATCTGGTTGTCGAGATAGGGCTGGTGCTGGAAGGCGTTGGCGTCGATTTCGCCGCGCTCCAGCGCCTCATTGGGCTGGGTGTAGTCGTTGAACACCACGGTTTCGATGGAGAGGCCCTTTTCGGCGGCCTGGGCGACGACGACTCGCCAGACATCCTCGTCCTCACCGCTGATGATACCCACCTTGATCGCCTTTTTGTCCTCGGCGAACGATGCGCCGGGCGCCATCAGGCTGCCGATCGCCACGGCCGAGGCGAACAGCAGAGCAAGGCCACTGCGCCGGTTGACGGTTGACCCCGGGGAAGATGGCAAAGTGTTCTTGAAGTCGGACATGATTGATCTCTGTGGTTGTGAAGTCATGGCAGCGAGGCGGATTGCCTAGCCTTGGTCACATCCTCAGAAATTCTATCAAATTTATCAAAGAACGCCTTTCGCCGTTCTCGCCAAAGCCGGGAATATTCTCTCAAAATTTTCGCGTGAGTGAGAACGAGACGCCATTGAATCGATCGCCGCGGGCTACGATGCGATCCGCTGCGCTTCGGAAGTAAGATCGGACTCTCGGAAAAACCGGCGCTGACGCCAGGCTCAAAGCGCGATCCACGCCGTCTTCAGTTCCAAATATTTCTCCAGCGCGTGAAGCGACTTGTCGCGGCCGAAACCGGACTGTTTGACGCCGCCGAGCGGCACGGTGATGTCGGCGCCGCCATAGGTGTTGACGTGGACGACGCCGGCATTGATGGCGCGCACCATGCGGTGTGCTGTGGAGAGGTTGGCGGTCCACACCGCCGAGGCGAGCCCGTAGACGGTCGAATTGGCAAGCCGCACCGCCTCCTCCTCGGTCTCGAAGCGCATGACGCCGAGCACTGGCCCGAACACCTCCTCGCGCGCAAGCTGCATGTCTTGCGTGACATTCTCGAAGATCGTCGGCGCCATGTAGCTGCCGCCGGTCTCGGTCAGAATCCGCTCGCCACCGGTGACCAGTTGGGCGCCTTCTTCGGTGGCCCTGGCGACGAAACCGAGATTCTTGTTCAGTTGCTCGGCGCTCGACACGGCGCCGACATCGCTGGTGAGATCGAGCGGATCGCCGACTTTGAGCCGCGTGGTTGCCGCGACAAGTTCGTCCATGAACCGATCATAGACCGCTGACTGGACCAGAAGCCGCGAGCCGGCGACGCAGACCTGGCCGGAATTGCGAAAAATGCCGTTGGCCGAGACGACCGCCGCCTGTTTCAGGTCGGGAGCATCGGCAAAGACGATGTTGGGCGACTTGCCGCCGAGTTCGAGGAAGACGCGCTTCAGATTGGAGCGAGCGGAATATTCGAGCAGCCGTCGACCGACCGGCCCCGAGCCGGTGAAGGCGATGGCGTCGACATCCATATGCAGGCCGAGCGCTTCGCCGGTGACCGCGCCACGGCCGGTGACGACATTGAGCACACCGGCGGGAAGTCCGGCCTCGCTTGCCAATTCGGCCAACCGCAGCAGCGTCAGCGAAGCGATTTCCGGCGGCTTGACCACCACGCAATTGCCGGCGGCAAGTGCGGGCGCGATCTTCCAGGCGCCGATCATCAGCGGGAAATTCCACGGCACGATGATTCCGACGACGCCGAGCGGCTCCTTGTGGATCAGCCCGAGCACATTGTCGGCCGTTGGCGCGATCTCGCCGTAGACCTTGTCGATCGCCTCGGCATAGTAGCGGATGGTGCCGGCGGCCGAGAGCGGTTCGGCCTTGTAGGCCATGCCGATCTCGGTGCCATTGTCGCGCACGCCGAGCACGGCGAGCTCGTCGGCATGCTTTTCGACCAGCTCGGCGAACTTCGTCAGCACCTTCTTGCGAAAGGCCGGCGCTGATCGCGACCACGAGCCCCTCTCGAACGCCTTGCGCGCCGACTTGACGGCGCGGTCGATATCGGCGGCATTGCCGTCGGCGATGCTGGCGAAAGGTCGGCCGTCGATCGGCGACGTCACCGGCAGGCTTTCGCCGCTTGTTGTCTCGATCTGCACGCCATCGATGAACAGGCCCCGTGCGCCGATCTCCGTCTGGCGCAGCGTGTCGATGGCATTCTGACTGATCATGGGTGACGGACTCCCAGGCAAACCTGCAATGTGGTTGGCGCGCGGAATTCCCAGCCGCGAAACACCGGCTCCTTGCCAGGCACAAGGCTGAGATCGGGGAAGCGCAGGAGCAACAGCCTTACCGCAAGGCACATCTGCTCGCGTGCGAAAAACCGGCCCGAACAGAAATGATGGCCGAAGCCGAAAGCGGCATGGTTGCCTTCGTCGCGGTTGATGTCGAAGCGGTCTGGATCGGCAAAGCGGCTCTCGTCACGGCTTGCCGAGGAGACGAGTGCGGCGACCGCGGCACCCGCCGGGATCGTCACGCAGCCAAGCTCCACCGCCTGCGTCGTCTGCCGCGTCTGCGTGCCGATCGGCGCCACCCAGCGCAGGCCCTCGTCGACCGCCTTCGGCACGAAGGTCTCGGGATCGGCGAGCACCTGCCGCATCTGTTCGGGATGGCCCAGCAGACCGGCGAGGATCGAGCCGGCGCCATGTCCGGGTTCCTGCATGCCGCCGAGCAGGATGACCTTGATGCTCGGCATCAAAAAATCGATCGGCCGCGTCGTGCCCTCCGGCATGCCGTCATGCAGCATGTGCGACAGCGCCGAGTCATCTGGCTGGCGCGCAAGTCTTTCCAGCGTCGGCAGGATGGCGTCGCCGACTTCGGCACTGATCGCGTCGGCGATCTCCTGCCGCTTCGGGTCGTTCTCGAAATTGATGGCGCCCTGGGCAAGGCCATAGAACCAGCGGCGCAGCGTCGGCATGTCGATGTCGGCAAGGCCGAGCGAGCGCGCCAGGCTGAGCGTCGACACCGGTTCGAAATAATTGGCCATCAGCTCGGCGGAGCCTTGGTTGGCGATCCGGCCGAGAAAAGGTTCGGCAATCGACCGCACGAGGTCGCCGGCATAGGCGGCGACGGTGCGCGGCCGGTATTTCGGATCGACGCCTTGTCGCAGCTGTTTGTGCGTTTCGCCATCGGTGGTCAGGATGGTCGGCTTGCCGAAGGAGCGCTCGACCGGCGATGAGCCGACGACGGCGGAGAAGATGTCGGGCGACTTGGCGACGCTCTCGACATCCTTCCAGCGGGTGACGAACCACAGGTTGACCGCCGGCACGAAAGCGACAGGCGCACTGCGCCTGAGCTCTGCATAGATCGGGTAGGGATCGGCTTCCAATGCCTCGACGGTTATATTTTCGGCAAAGCTCAAATCCGCCACTCCCCTTGTGGTGTAAGGGCGGCGTGGCACGCCGCCCCTTTGCTTTTCTCAATCTTTCAGCGGCTGGCCGAGGTTTTCGAAGGCTATGGGATCGCGGCTCTTCAGCGCGCTGGCCAGCAGCAGGCCGACGATCGCGGCGATCAGCACCAGCCCCGGCAGGAACACGCCAAGAAAGCCGCCGGCCCCGGACAGGCTGCCGAAATTGATGACGATCAGGTAGATGATGATGACGAAAGCGATGAAGGTCAGCCCGGGCAGGATGGTGGTCTTCAGCGCGTTCTCCTGGGCTGCCGGGTTGGCGCGGAAGAACATCACCACGGCAAGCGATGCCACCGCCATCATCACGATGACGCCGAGCGTCGCGACATTGGTCAGCCACGAAAACAGCGCCAGCACCGGATCGAGGCCGAGCACGGCGAACAGGCCGACGACGACCGCGGCGAGCACGCTCTGGATGACGGAAGCGACATGCGGGCTCTGGTGCACCGCATGCGTCACGCCGATCGTCTGCGGCAACAGTTTTTCGCGGCCCGAGACATAGATATAGCGCGCAACCGCATTGTGGAACGCCAGCACGCCGGCAAACAGGCTCGACACGAACAGGATGCTCATCGCCTGCGACAGCATCGTGCCGGCGTAACGATCCGACAGGCCGAACAGGAAGGTCGTCGGATCCTGCAGCCCTTGCAGCGTCGGCAGCAGCTTGTCGACACCGGCGCCGACCGCCATCAGCCATGCCGTGAGCATGTAGAAGACGCCGATCAGCACGACCGAAAAATAGGTGGCGCGCGGAATGGTGATCTTTGGATCGCGGGCTTCCTCGGCATAGATCGTCGTCGCCTCGAAACCGATGAAGGCGGCAAAGCAGAACAGAATGGCGATGGCCGGCGAGCCTGATGTGATCTGGCTCCAGCTGAACGGCGCCGCCGACAGGCCGCTATCGCCGCCGGTCTTGAGGATGGCGATGTCGAGGACCAGCACCACAAGATATTCGCACAGCACCAGCACCGTCAGGATCTTGGCGGAGAGGTCGACCTGCCGATAGCCGAGCACGGCGACCAGCGCGATGGCGATGAAACTCCACACCCACCAGGGCAGGTTGATGCCCCAGCCGGCGAACAGGCCTGACGTCGCGGAGCCGAGCAGGCCCATGACCCCGATCTGCATGGCATTGTAGGACAGGATGGCGATCAGCGCCGTGGCGCCGCCGGCCATGCTGCCGAGGCCGCGCGCGGCATAGGCATAGAAGGCGCCGGCATTGCCGACATGGCGTGACATGGCGACATAGCCGACCGCGAACAAAAGCAGCAGGATGGTGACGATCAGATAGGTGCCGGCAAAGCCGGCGCCATTGCCCATCAGCATGCCGAGCGGCGTGCCGCCGGCGACGGCCGTGAGCGGGGCGGCCGCCGAAATCACCATGAAGGTGATGGCGCCGACGCCAAGACTGTTCTTGCGCAGCCTGTTGGCCGGCGCCTGTTCTGCAACTGCTGTCATCGATCCCTCCTGTTTGCAAACCCTCAGGCTCGCCGGCCGAATGGCCTGTCCCATGCACTCTGGCGGTTGGTTCGTTATTTGAACCGTTATTTTGAATATAGACTTGCAAACAATGCCGATGCCTGTCAAGTTAATTCACACGTTAAATGATTGTCCCGAACCGGGAGGCAAATTTGAGTACGGTCGGAAAAGCGATCTCGCTTCTGGAGCTGTTCAGCGTCGACGAGCCCGAGCTCGGCCTGTCCGATCTGGCGCGCCGCTCGGGCTTCGACAAGGCGACGACACGGCGGCTGCTGGTTGCGCTGGCCGGCCATGGTTTTGTCGAGCAGGATATCGGCACGCGGCACTATCGCCTCGGCGCCGGCCTGTCGCGGCTGGCGCGCCTCCGCGAGGCGCGCTTTCCCTTCCTGCAGACAGCTGTTCCGCTGGTGCGGGAGCTTGCGGCATCGACGGCCGAGACCGTGCATTTGTCGGAATTCGGCGTCGACAAGCTGGTCACCGTCCATGTCGAGCATCCGGCATGGGCGAACCGGGTCAACATCGACATCGGTCAATTGCTGCCCCTGCATTCGACCGCGTCGGGTATCGCCTATCTGGCCTTCGCCCGCGACGAGACCGTCAAGGCGTGCCTGACGGGTTCGCTCGACGCCTTCACGGCCCATACGCTGATCGAGGCAGCGGCCATCTCAAGATCCATGGGCGAGGCGCGCGAGCGCGGCTATTCGATCTGCGACCAGGGCTATGAGGAAGGCGTGATCAGCGTCGCGGCGGCAATCCGCGCGGCGGATGGCTTTGCGCTCGGCACCATCGCGGTGGCGGCGCCAAAGGCCAGAACGACGGCAGCCGCGATCACGGAGCGGGGACTTGCCGTGAGGGAGGCGGCACGGGAGATTTCCATGCGCCTCAACGGCGAAAACCTGCAAATCTTGAGGAGGCAGGCCTGATGCCCTCGGAGACTGCGGCCCGCATCCTGGTCATCGGCACGGGCGACACAAAGGCCGAAGAGCTGTTGTTCATGAAACAATGCATCGAGGCATCGGGCGGCCGCGCCGTGATGATGGATGTCAGCGTGCTCGGCGACCCGCCCTACAGCCCGGACCACGACAAGCACGCCGTGGCGCGGGCGGTGGATGTGACGATCGCCGAGATCGTTTCGAGCGGTGATGAGAACACCGCCATGACGCTGATGGCCGGCGGCGCCGTCCAACTGGTTCGCAAGCTCTATCAAAACGGCGAGATCGACGCCTTCATCGCCATCGGCGGCTCGATGGGAACCGATCTGGCGCTCGACGTGGCGCTTTGCCTGCCGCTCGGCGTGCCGAAATTCGTCGTCTCGACCATCGCCTATTCGCACCTCATCCCGCCCGAGCGCGTCGCGCCCGACCTGATGATGATCCTCTGGGCGGGCGGACTGTACGGCCTCAACTCGATCTGCAGGCTGGTCCTGTCGCAGGCCTGCGGCGCGGTCGTCGGCGCGGCCAGGAT
>NZ_RZOM01001510.1:0-1022 GCF_003999175.1 Mesorhizobium sp. M7A.F.Ca.ET.027.03.2.1
CCTCAGCATCCGCGAACAGCACGGGACCGCAATCGGCGGTCGAAGCGCCGATGGCGATGCCCGGCCGGTCGGTGACGATGGCGTCTGCCTTGGGCCGCTCGCCGGCAAAGGGCTCCCTGGCGATGATGACGTCGGGCGAATGGATTTGCCAGGCGGTTAACAGATGGTTCGCCGGCACGCCCATCCAGGCGGCGACGCGGCCGCGGTTCTCTGCGACCAGCGCCTGGTCGTCATTCGATCCGGTGCCGATGTTGAGGCCCTGGTAGATGCCGCCGGAGACACCGCCGATGCGGGTGAAATAGCCGTGGCGGATGCCTTGTGCCTGCGCCTTGTCCAGCAGCGGCGACCGAACGGGATCCGGTTTGGTCTGATTCAGCATGCGGGCGTTGTTGTCCGTGTGGGCGGTTTCGTCAAGAAGAAGGTGCTTGGTCGAGAACAGGCGCTGCAAAGCGCGGACGGGAGATTGGGAGGGGCGGCGGTAAAAAGTCAATCCGCCCCGGCGAAGGGCCGAACCGCCACGCCGCGAGGCAGTACCGCAAGCACCTTGAACAGCTCGCCCATGGCTTGCGGCCCTGCGAGGCGCTCGACGTCGCCGGCGATCCTTTCGCGCGCCGCCTGGCCGGCATCGGCGCCAAGCCGGCCGGCGCGCTCGAGGATGCCCATGCCGAGCAGGAAGTCGCCCTGTGTCGTCAGATGGGCTTCGAGGCCATGTGCACGCACGATCGCGGCCAGGGCGGCGAAATCGACATGGGAGGTGAGGTCGGCCTCACCGGGATTGGCCAGCACATCTTCGTGATCGTGGCTGCGCAAGGCCTGCAGCGTGTCCCCGACACCCGGCTGGAGATGGCCATAGTCGAGAAACAGGCCAGCGCCGCCATGCCTGGATATGCGCTCGGCGATCGTTGCCATGAGCGCGGTGCGGGCAGGCGCCACTTCGGCGATCGAACCTTGCGGCGCTTGGGTGGCATCGGCGGGCAGCAGCGTCGGGTCGACCGAGCCGGCGCCGGCGAAGAAGCAAAGGT
>NZ_RZOM01001511.1:0-1019 GCF_003999175.1 Mesorhizobium sp. M7A.F.Ca.ET.027.03.2.1
AGCTTGATGATGCGGCTGGCCTGCGCCGGCGGGAAGGCCCAGCCGACGATGCCCCACGGCACCATCATCGCCATCAGCGCCGGTCCGGCAATATGCGGCGGCAGAAAGGTCGGGATGACCGACAGCAGGACCAGCATGCCGGCACTCAGCGCCAACGACCAGCCGACGGTGCGGGTCGCGCCGAACCGGTCGGCAGCCTGGCCGCCGCCAATGTTGCCGATGACGGCGCCGACGCCGAAGGCGAGCAGCATGCCGGGCAGCGCGATCTGGCTGAGACCGCCGCCCTCGATGGCAAGCGGCGCGACATAGGCAAAGACGGTGAAGGCGCCGATCAGCGCCAGCACTGTCGTCAACAGGATCGGCATCACGCCGGGACGCAGCGCTGCAGCCAGCCTGCGCTTCAAGGGCAGCCTGGTGCCAACGATGCCCCGCGGCAGCCGGTACCACAGGATCGCGCCGGCAAGCGCGCCAAGGCCGGCGATGGCAAAAAAGGTTCCGCGCCAGCCGGCAACGGTGGCAACGAGCGCGCCCAGTGGCGCACCGAGCGCAACGGCCACAGTGGTGCCGCCGACGACGACGGCGATGGCACGCGCCCGGTGATGATCATCGACCAGCGCCACCGCCGTGCCTTGCGCGGTTGCGGCGAACAGGCCCGACGACAGCGCCATGACGATGCGCGCGATCAGCAGCAGTTCGAAGGATGAACTCAAGGCAGCGGCGATGTTGCCGAGCACGAAGAACACCAGCGTCCACAGGATGACGCGGCGCCGGTCCCACTCGCCTGTCAGCGTCGCCAGGATCGGCGTGCCGATCGCATAGGCGAGCGCGAAGGCGGTGATCAGCGTGCCGGCCAGCGGAATGGAGATACCGGCATCCGCCGCGATGTCGGGCAGAAGGCTGGAGATGACGAAGCCTTCGGTCGAGATCGTGAACGATCCGAGCGCGAGCCAGAAAAGGCGCTTGTCCATGGCGGGATGTCCTTAGTTCAAAAGTTATTGAACAATTGGACACAATAGGGC
>NZ_RZOM01001512.1:0-1016 GCF_003999175.1 Mesorhizobium sp. M7A.F.Ca.ET.027.03.2.1
TTCGTTGGACCGGGCCTGGGTCGGCCCCGACGGTTCGAACAGGACGAGATAAAGCGGCTCGCCATTGCCGCGTTCGGCGAGGGGCTCGATCGTCAGCCTGATCGGCTGGACCCGTTCGTCATCTTCCTCCACGGTCAGGTTTTCCCGCACCACTGTGCGGCGTGTGGTCGTCGCTTCGCGCAGTGCGGCGCGGAGGTCCAGCCGCAGCCCACGCCTTGCCATCGTCAGCAACTGCCGGCTGGGAATCCCTTGTGACGCTTCGAGATATCTGCCGGTTCTGGCCGAATAATAGACGACATCGCCGTCGGCGTTGACCAGGACATGCGGCGGCGCGAATCGTTCCAGCACCTGCGCCTCGACCGCCTGCCGCATGGGATAGCCGACAAGTCCCTTCTTCGAGCCGGCGCTTTCCGATGGGAAGAGGTTGGAATGGCTCTCCCCGAGCAGGGCCGGCAGTCTGATGTGCGGTGAGGCATGCTCCCGCGCTTGGAAGATGCGATGTTTCTTGTCGATGGTGGCGAACAGATCGTCGTGCTGCCCGACGCTTTCTGAGGTGCCGAGGAAAAGGTAACCGCCCGGCTTCAGCGCATAATGGAAGACAGGGATGACGCGGCTTTGGATGATCGGGCCGAAATAGATCAGCAGATTGCGGCAGGAGACCAAGGCCATGCGCGAGAAGGGTGGATCGCGAATGACGCTGTGCGGCGAGAAGATGCACAGTTCGCGTATCTCATTGCTGAGGACATAGCTTTCGCCATCGCCGTTGAAAAACCGCTGTTTGCGTTCGGGAGAAAGACCTTGCAGCAAGGCTTCCGGATAGCGTGCCGCCCGCGCCACCGCCAGCGCCGGCTCGTCTATGTCGGTGGCGAATATCTGGACGCGCGGAACGACCGTAAGCGTCTCCATGTGTTCGCGCAGCAGCATGCCGATGGAGAACACCTCCTCGCCCGTGGCGCATCCGGGAACCCAGACCCGGACAGTGTCGCTGGCTGTCTTGCCTTCGAACAGTTGTGGTA
>NZ_RZOM01001513.1:0-1016 GCF_003999175.1 Mesorhizobium sp. M7A.F.Ca.ET.027.03.2.1
GTGTATAAATACACATGAAAAGCGCCGACATTATCCGCCTGTTGGAAGCTGATGGGTGGGTTGAAGTTGCCCGAAGGGGCAGTCATGCGCAATTCAAACACCGCGACAGGCTAGGGCGGGTCACCGTCCCTCATCCCAAGCGCGCTATTCCAATAGGCACCCTGCGCAGCATCGAAAAACAATCTGGACTGAAACTGAGGTGACGGCCATGAAGCAGTATATCGGACTTATCCATAAGGATGCCGACAGCGACTTCGGTGTGTCTTTCCCTGATTTCCCAGGCGTGATTACCGCCGGCAAGGATCTGGATGACGCCCGGTCCATGGCTGAAGAGGCCCTCGCCCTCCACATCGAAGGGTTGGTCGAGGATGGCGGGGCTGTTCCTGAACCCTCCAGTTTGGAGGCTGTGATGGCGGACGCCGATAATCGCGACGGTGTTGCAATCCTGGTCTCGGCCCAGCCCCAGACCAGGAAAACAGTGCGTATCAACGTGACGCTTTCCGACGACATTCTCCAAAGGATCGATGCCTTTGCCGAAGCTCATGGCTATACCCGATCCGGGTTTCTCGCAAAGGCCGCTGAAAAAGTGATGGCGCTGGAAGCGGCATGACCCGTATGAAGCCGCAAATCATCTGCCATATGCTCGCATCACTCGACGGCAGCCTTCATCCAAGCCGCTACACGACAAGTCCGGACGGGACCCGGGCGGAGTGGTCGAGCCTCTACGAACATATCCACAGTGATCTCGCGGCTGACGCCTGGATCGTCGGCCGCGTCACCATGGCCGAGATGAGCAAGGCCGCCGCGCACCCACCAGCCAATGTCGGCAAGGTCGACCGGCCCCATCATTTCGCTCAACGTGGTGCGGGCGGCTATGCCGTGGCGCTCGATGCCTCGGGCAAGCTTCATTTTTCCAAACCCGACATCGGCGGCGACCACGTCGTGGTGCTGCTTGGACGCGATGTCGCCGACAGCCATCTGGCGGAGCTTGCCGCCGACGGCGTGTCCTATATCGT
>NZ_RZOM01001514.1:0-1015 GCF_003999175.1 Mesorhizobium sp. M7A.F.Ca.ET.027.03.2.1
CATCATCATGATCATCGTGCTGGGCGCACGCGGCAGCCGCTGGGCCTGGCAGAACCGCGCCTGGCGCGACGCGGAACAGTTTCGCAAGACGCAGCGCAACTGGGCAATCGCCGGCCTTGCCGTCTGGGTGGTCGGGATTGGCGGCTGCGCGACGGTGGTCGGCAGCATTCCCTACGTCCTGAAAGGCAGCGATGCCTATCACATGACGATGGACAGGCTTCGCGCCGACGACCGCGTCAAGGCGGCGTTGGGTGATGATTTGACCGACAGTTTCTGGGTCGGCGGCCATCTCAACGTCAATGCAAATGGGGCCGGCGACGCCCAGTTCGGCATTCCGGTCCACGGCGCCAACGGCAAGGGCACGGCCTATTCGACCGCTGTCCGGACAGCCGGCACATGGAGCCTGCGCCTGCTGGTCGTCAGGGTCGAGGGAGCCGATGCGCCGATCGTGCTGATCAACGAAGATCATGTCCCGATCCCGAATGCTGCAATCGGAATATAGCAGGGCAAAACGCAAAAACGCAGCCTAAACGCGGGCGCGAAGGCTGACAGTTCGGCCGGCTTTGTGGCCCAACAGTCGGGTGACCACTGCTGCGTTCCAGACAAGGAAATATGCTGAAAAGCCGGATGCTGTCTGACAGTATGCGCATGCGTTCATGTGGACCGGTGGCAATTTCATACAAGGGCACGCGCATATGGTGAGTTCCTTTCGTGCGGTCGTGGTCGGTGGCGGCTGTGTGGGTGCAGGCATTCTCTACGGTCTGGCAAAGCGCGGCTGGACCGATGTGGCATTGCTGGAGCGAACGCAGCTTACGGCCGGGTCGACATGGCATGCCGCGGGGCTCATCCCCTCTTACGCGCGCAGCCGCAATGTCGGCCGCATGATAGCCAGGTCGATCGAAATCTATGAGGGGCTGGAGGCGGAGACGGGCCAGAACGTCGGCTGGCACAAATGCGGCCAGCTGCGCATTGCCAACACGCGCGACAGGCTGGACGAGTACAGAAGCTACATGGA
>NZ_RZOM01001515.1:0-1015 GCF_003999175.1 Mesorhizobium sp. M7A.F.Ca.ET.027.03.2.1
CTATTAGCTCTTGATAATGTTTCCTTTGCGACAATCGCCCCAGCATGATCCATGTTCTCCACTGGACGCCTCTTCTCGAAAAAACCTCTAGCTATGCCCTCCGCCCCGCAGTATGCGATACACCACGGCGGGGGCCGGGGATGGCACTTAAGGTGGATTGGTCGCGAAGTATCTTCGTGTTCGCACTTCGCTGGTGTCGATGCCCTTGAGCCTGGAGTCTAGTGCCGTCCAATGAATTCTTACCTCGAATCAGTATTCGGGCTCAGGCCACAGATGCGGCGCGTCTTCATCATGGTCCAGGACGTGGTCATGGTCCTGGTCGCCGTGGCACTCAGCCTCGTGCTTTCGCGGTCGAATCTTTCGTTCGAAGCGCTCTCCAAGGAGGGGCTGGCGACATGGGCGGGCATCGTCGTCATCAGCCATTTGCTGTTCCGCTACAGTGGCCTCTACACCACCGTCTGGCGCTTCGCCTCGACGCCGGACTTTTTCAACATCCTGAAGAGCTGCGCGATCTTGACGTTCACTCTTTACATGGCGTCGCTGCTGCTGCGGTTTTACCGGCCGGTCGCAGGGCTCAACGAGCGTCAGTTCATCGTCTTCTTCCTCGTCTCCTTCACCATCATCTCGGCACCCCGGCTGTTCTACCGCTTCCTGCGTGACGGCGCGAGCTGGGGCATTCTTGGCCGCAAGTCCGATGATACTGAGCCCAAGCGCGCGCTGTTCGTTGGCCGGCTTGGCGAGGCCGACCTGATCATTCGCTTCACGCGCACGGCGCAACCGGCGGACTATTCCATCGCAGGCATCATGGCGACCGAGCGCGGCGCACCGTTGGGCACGCGGATTCAAGGTGTTCCCGTGGTGGCGACCATGCCGCGCCTGATCGATGTCCTGGAAGACTATGCGACCGGCACCAAAAGCCTGGACCTGCTGATTTTCGGCAGCGGCGCCGAGCACGAAATCGAGGACTATTCGGAACTCGTGCGCATTGCCCGGCACGGCGATATAAATGTGGTGC
>NZ_RZOM01001516.1:0-1014 GCF_003999175.1 Mesorhizobium sp. M7A.F.Ca.ET.027.03.2.1
GGTCATGACATAGCCGTACTTGCTGGCGAATTCGCCGAGCTTGACGAGGTCGGGACGTTCCTTCGCAACCTTGGCGACGACATCGGGAGACAATGCCGGCGAACCGCCGCTGCGCGCATAGAGCAAGGCCGCATCCTCGGTGGCGAGCCACTTCAGGAACTTGACGGCGCCTTCCTTGTTCTTGGCGTTCTTGTTAAGGCCCAAACCAAGGCCGTGGATGTGATCGGCGCGTCCGTCGGGACCTGCCGGTGGCGCGACGATCCCGGTCACCTCGGCGACGGCCGGGGATTTTTCGGTGCTGGTCAGATCCGCCGCCGCGGCATTCCACTGCAGCGCCGTCGCGGCCTGGCCGGATGCGAAGGCCGCGTTGGTTTCCGCATATTCGTAGCTCAGCGAATCCTTGGGCGAAGAACCGGCATCATAGAGCTTCTTGTAGAGTTCGAGGCCGGTCTTGTAGGCATCGGAATCCACCGTGACATTGCCGTCCTTGTCCATCCAGTCGCCGCCGTAGGAACGCGGCAGGGACTGGAAGACCATCATGTTGAACAGCAGGTTCTTCATCTGCAGGACCGTGCCATAACGCACCGGGCTGTCGGGGTTCACCTGCTTGGTGAAATAGAGGGCGGTGGCCGCCCAGTCGTCCCAGGTCCAGCTATCCGGGTCTTTCGGCTGCAGGGGCTTGCCGAGATATTTCCGGGCGATTTCACCATAGGTCTTCCTGGCGGCGTCATCCCTGATCAAGGCGTCGATGAGATCCTTGCGGTAGTACATGAAGTGCAACGAAAGGTCTGTCGGGACGCCGTATTGCTTGCCGTCGAACTGCATCGTCTTGAGAACGGATTCGCCGAAAATCTTGGCCGCGTCCGCGCCAAGATCGACCGGCTCCATATAGGGCGCGTAGCGACCGAGCGAGTAGGTGGCGACGAGGTTCACGTCGAAGGCACTGGATCCGGCCGCCATGTCAGCCTGCAGCTTGTCGTAAAAGCCTTCCCGGTTGAAGAACAGCAGTTCCAC
>NZ_RZOM01001517.1:0-1012 GCF_003999175.1 Mesorhizobium sp. M7A.F.Ca.ET.027.03.2.1
GGTCCAATTGCGCGTGGGCTCGTCGTCGACGCCGCTCCACGGTCCGCCATCGGACGGTGCCCGGCGATGCTCGGCCATGAGGTAGTCGATCTGCTCCAGCCGCTCCTCGGCCGCGATATGGGCGAGATGCAGCGACAACACCCGCACCGGCCCTGCCGGCGTGCGGATCATGCATTCAAGCGCGGCGTTGCGGGTGTTGAGCGGCCGCTGCGTTCGGCGCATTGGCAGCGCATGCAGCCGCGACCAGACGATCGGCAGTTTCGACAGCACCATGGTGCCGAACTGGCGGCGCCGATTGACCAGACGGCCGTCGCGCCTTTCGCTGGCGTCCATGTCGAAGGCCGGGCCGTAGACCCAGTGATGTTCGGGCAGCAGACGGGAAAGCAGCTCCGGCTGGTCGTCGTAATTGCTGCGTTGCCAGTGCCGCTCGACTTCCTGCAGCGCAATGATGTCGGCACCGGCAACGATGCGCGCGGCGCGCGAAAGATCGTAGCGGCCGTCGCCGCCGAACCCGTACTGGATGTTGTAGCTGACCAGCTTCATTGCTTATCCGGCTCAATTTCGTGTTGGCAGTAGCGGTTCGATGCCACGGTTGCAATGTGCAGGAGAATGGACGTGGCTTGGACCAGCCTTGCTTCACCGGGATCATGCACCGATCCCGAAGCACTTCGATATCTTCCGTGCGCCGGAAAACGGCGTGCGATGCCTTATGTATTCAGCGGCTGGAACCGGCCGGGTGGCGACGCCGCCAGTTCGGTCCAGTCGATCTCTTCCTCCAGGCGATGATAGGCTTCGTCGCCAATCGTCCCGTTGCGGCGCAATTCCTCCAGCGCGTCGCGCTGGCTCTTGATCGCATAAAGACGCAAGCGGTCATATTCGGTCGCCGCCTGGGCATCGTCGGGATTTTTGGCGATCTTGCGTTGAGCGGCATATTGCTCGCGCACCGCGGCCGCCGCGTCCGATGTCTTGCCGCTCAATATGTCGAGGGCGGCCTGCATGACCACAACACGCG
>NZ_RZOM01001518.1:0-1010 GCF_003999175.1 Mesorhizobium sp. M7A.F.Ca.ET.027.03.2.1
GTGTCGGCTTGGGGTCGGCCTGCTTGACCGGCTCGGGCTTAACCTCTTCCTTGGGCGTCGGCGCCGGCGCCACTTCCGTTGCCGGGGTGGGCTTAGGCTTTTCCTGCGGCTTCGGCACGTCCTCGGGCTTCGGCTTTTCGATCGGGGTCGGCGCGGGCGGCGGAGCCGAGGTCATGTCGACGGGCTTCGGCTTGGCTTCCGGCGTTATCGGCTTGTCGGTGTCGACGCTGTTCTCGCCGACCTTCTGCGCGTCCGGAACGATGTCCGGGCGCTGCGTCGGCACGGGTGCCGGTTTTTCATGCATCACGGCCTTCTTGTCGCCCTGCAACGTCTGCGCAATGGCTTCCATGGGCACGATATCGACCGCGACCGACTCGACGTCGGACGACGGAAGTGCCGCCGGCGCCGTCAGCGTGAACAGGCCGAAGGTCAGCGCCGCCGCATGCAAGATCACCGATGTGGTGAGGCCGGTCTTCATCGCGCGTCTATTGGTCCTGTTCCTGCAGTGAAACCAGGCCGATGTTCTTGTAGCCAGCGGCCGAAATGCGGGCCATCACCTTCATCGCCGTACCATAGTCGGTGGACTTGTCGCCGCGGATGAAGATGCGCTCCTCATAGCCGGTCTTCGAGATCGCCTGCAGCTTGGCCACCAGCTCCTCGATCGGGATCTCGGTTTCCTGCAGATAGATCTGGCCGGCGGCGTTGATCGAGACGGTGATCGGCTGCGTGTCGGCATTCATCGCCTTGGCCTGCGTATCCGGCAGGTCGATCGGCACGCCGACCGTCAGCATCGGTGCGGCGACCATGAAGATGATCAGCAGCACCAGCATCACGTCGACCATCGGCGTGACGTTGATCTCGGACATCAGTGCATGGTGACGGCCGCGCCGCCTGTGGCCGCGCCCGCCCCGTCCTCCCATGCCCATGGACATACCCATCTGCTACTCCTCAGGCCTTGGGGGCCACTTTTTCATCGATTTGGCGCGAGAGTATGGCGGAGAACTCGTCGG
>NZ_RZOM01001519.1:0-1010 GCF_003999175.1 Mesorhizobium sp. M7A.F.Ca.ET.027.03.2.1
GATCAGATAGCCATGCGCGGCATGCAGTTCGATGAAATCGAAGCCGGCGCGTTCGGCCCGCCTTGCGGCTTCGGCGAAGCGCTCGATCAGTTGCAGGATCTCCTCGTCCTCCAGTGCGTGCGGCACGTTCCAACCGGTGTCGTAGGGGATGGCCGAGGCGGAGACGGTCTGCCAGGGATCCTCGTTTGGCTGCAGTGGCCCGCCGCCTTCCCACGGCTTGCGGTTCGAAGCCTTGCGGCCGGCATGGGCGAGTTGGGAGCCGAATTTCGTGCCGGGTGCGGCGACGCGTCGTGCGGCATCCAGTGCGCGGCGGGCGGCGGCTTCATTGTCTTCGGAATAAAGGCCGAGGCAGCCATGGGTGATACGCCCGCGCCGCTCGACATCGGTCATCTCGACTGTGACCATGCCGGCGCCGGACATTGCGAGGTTCATCCAGTGATGGAGATGCCAGTCACTGGCCGAGCCGTCGTCGGCGGAATACTGGCACATCGGCGCGACGGCGATACGGTTGGGGAAAGTGAGGCCGTCGAGGGTGATCGACTGGAAAAGCGACGCTGTCATGAGAAACTCCGGGAGGGTTCGCAGCTATTTAGGCGACCGATGGCGCCTGCGCCAGACACGAGGCGGTGAAAGGGGTTCTGGACCAATCACTGACGGGATTGCCGAAATGCCGGTTCGCGGATACGCCTCGGCAATGCATGGCGCCCAAAAGTGGCCCGGTTTGGGAGAGCGACATGCATAAAACAGGTGCATAAAGCGCGACGCGCTTTTGCATGGAGACCACGATGGAAGATCGTATTCGCGTCCGTTCGGAGGAAATCCTCTCCGACGACTGGGCCGTCCTGAAGAAGACCGTTCTCGACTACCGCCGGCGCGACGGTCAGTGGGAGACGCAAATCCGCCAGACCTATGATCGCGGCGATGGCGCGGTGATCCTGCCTTACGACCCCTTGCGTTCGACCGTGCTTCTGGTGCGTCAGTTCCGCTATCCCGCCTACGTCACCGGCCAC
>NZ_RZOM01000151.1:0-8399 GCF_003999175.1 Mesorhizobium sp. M7A.F.Ca.ET.027.03.2.1
CAATGGGGCTTTCTGGTCGACTGGCTCGACGCTGGAGCGACGTCAGCAGAACCTATCTCGCCCAGCAGGAACGTCTCTCGGACGTCGTTGGTGGCGCCAGTTCGCTGTCGAAGGCCCTGCGGATGGCGTTGCAGTCCTGTGTTCTCGGTCTCGGCGCTTACCTGGTGATCGGCGGCGAGGCTTCACCTGGGGTGATCATCGCATCTTCCATTTTGCTTGGCCGCGCCTTGGCCCCGGTCGATGCTGCGATCGCAAACTGGAGAGGCTTTCTGTCGGCCCGGCGCAGCTATTCCGAGCTGGCAGCGGTCATGGCGGCATTCGGCCGCCAGGACGAGCCAATGGAGTTGCCTCGGCCGCAGGCGCGGTTTGCGGTCGAGCAATTGACCATTGCGCCGCCCGGCTTGCCAAAGCCAACCGTGGTCAATGTGAGCTTCCATCTGTCGAGAGGCGCTGGGATGGCCGTAATCGGCCCAAGCGGTTCCGGCAAGACAACTTTGGTGCGTTCGTTGGTCGGGGTGTGGAAGCCGCTCCATGGCTCGGTGAGATTGGACGGCGCCTCTCTCGATCAATGGAACTCGGAACAGCTCGGCGCCCATATCGGCTACATGCCGCAGGATGTGGAGTTGTTTGACGGCACGGTAGCAGACAACATTTCGAGGTTCCGAGGCAAGACGGATCCAAAAGGCGTCCTTGCGGCGGCAAGAGCAGCCGGCGTCGAGAAAATGATAATGCAACTCCCCCAGGGATTTCAGACCCGCATCGGCGAGGGCGGAGCGGCCCTGTCGGCAGGGCAGAGGCAACTCGTGGGTCTCGCCCGAGCACTTTATGGCGAGCCGTTTCTTGTCGTGCTCGACGAGCCGAACTCGAACCTCGACGTGGACGGGGACACTGCCCTGGCCGGCGCCATACGGGCAGTGCGTCAGCGCGGAGGCATCGTCATTGTCGTTGCGCATCGTCCTTCGGCACTCGCCAACATCGATCAGGTACTGGTTATGTCGAATGGAACGGTTCATGCCTTTGGCTCGCGCGAGCAGGTCTTGGCGAACGTGCTCCGACCTTCACCGCCTGTTTCACCTCGGCCATCTTCTTTGGCGCCGATACCGGGGGTTGCCGGGCATGCATGAGGCTCTGCTCGAAACATTCGTCACCTTCTCGTCGTATGCTCGGACCCTTCGTGGCAGCAAACCGCCTGCCGTGAGCGCGCCAGATCTGTCGGACGGTATACGGGCCAACCTGATATTCGGCTTGGCGATTACCGGTCTGCTGGTTCTTGGCGGCGGTCTATGGCTGGGATTGACCAAGATCGCCGGCGCTGTGGTTGCACCAGCCACCGTGGTGGTGGAAACCAACGTCAAGAAGGTCCAGCATCAAACCGGAGGCACAGTGGGCGGGATCTTCGCGCAGGACGGAGATCATGTGCGAGCCGGCGACGTGCTGGTCAGGCTGGATGACACGCTGACTCGCGCGAACCTGCAAATCATCAGCGAGGATCTCGATCGCGCGACCGTCCGCCTCGCCCGGTTGGAGGCCGAGCGCACGGGCCTGGCGGAAATGCAACTGCCGGTCGGCCTGAAGGCGCGAATGAACCAACCGGAGCTGGCTGCGCTCGTCAATGGCGAGCGCGCCCTCTTTGAAACGCGCGCTTCGGCTTTGGCTGGACAGAAGGCACAGTTGAGAAGCCAATCCCAGCAACTTGAACGCCAGATCGACGGCCTTAAGGCGCAACAGAGCGCGGTGGATGAATCGGTTGCTCTGCTGAACAAGGATTTCGCGGACGTTGATTCCCTCTACGCCAAAAAACTCGTCTCCAAGGAGAGGCTAAGCAACATCAAGCTGGATGCCACCCGGGCCAGGGGAGAATCGGGGCGCCTCGCTGCAGCAGTAGCTGAAGCGCAGGCGCGCATCAGCGAAACGGGGTTGCAGATGCTGCAACTGGATGACCAAAGGCGCACTGACGTGACGACCGAACTCCGCGAGACGGAAGCCAAGCAGACCGAACTCAACGAACGGAGGATTGTGGCCCAGGATGAATTGACCAAGACAACGATCCGCGCGCCGCAGTCCGGAACGATACAGGAATCGGCTGTCCATACCGTCGGCGGCGTTATCGCGCCTGGCGAGATGCTCATGACCATTGTACCTGATGCCGATGATCTTGTGGTGGACGCGCTGATCCCGCCGTCGCGGGTCGACGACGTCCGCCCGGGGCAGCCGGTATCGATCCGTTTTCCGGCGTTCGACGTGGGAACCACTCCGGTCTGCCAAGGGTCAGTGAAACACATCTCGGCAGATCTGATTAAAGATCCGCAACGTCAGCTTTCCTATTTCTCGGCGCGTATCAAGGTTGAAAGCAAATCGAACTGCCTGACGGAAGCGAAGGTGCTGAGGCCAGGCATGCCCGCCGAGGTTCATATCCGCACCGATGAACGCAATGTCTGGTCTTATCTGTTGAAACCCTTTGTGGATCAGATGTCCAAGGCGTTTACGCAGTGATGGCGAGGTGGAGGAGGGTGAGCCAATAGGATATCGGGATTTCTGGCGGCCCGACGGCTTTTGGGGGCGGGCGGCCGTCGAGCCTAACCGGCGACGCGGGGATGAAGCGCCTCCGGCTGGAGGAAACATGCGCGTTATGTGACGCCACCGCATCATTCGAATAGCGAGGCTGGATTACCGCCCCCAGACGACGGCATTCTCGTGCCGTTTGATGATGTGCTTCAGATTCTCGAAGGCGGTCGTGACGTGGCCGGCGAAGCGCTCTGCCGCGGGCGAGCGTGGCCCGCTGACCCGGCGCAGGATTCCAAGCGAGCGGCTGGGCTGCGGAATTTCATAGGGTAGCACCGTCACCCGGTTTTCCTTGCGCTGCGCGAAGACCACGGAGAACGGCAGCACCGCCAGCGCATCGGTTTCGGCAAGGAAGTTGATCACGCTCATCAGCGAGCCTCCCGAATAGCGGACGTTGAGGTCCGACATGCCGATGCTCATCAGGATCATCTGCAGGTCCGACATCAGCGGAGAACCGGGTAGCGGGGCAACCCAGGGAAAGCTGGTCAGGTCATGCGCCCTGAGGCGGCGATTTCGCAGCAGGGGATGGTCGGGCCGGCAAGCCACGACGTTGCGTCCGGGCAGGATTTCCGTGAATTCGAAGCCGGGTCCCAGGTCGAGCACGCCGATCGGCACGATCCCGAGATCGATCTGGTTGCTCTCCAGCGCCGCGACCATCTCGGGCAGGTTCATGTAGCTTTGCTGGACGGTGACCTCGGGCTCGAGCTTCTGGAATTCTCCGATCATCCGGCTGATCATCGCATCCATGAAGAAAGGCACACCGCCGACACGGACGACGCCCTTGGTGCCTTTCATGAAGCCCTGCACCGCATCCGACGCCTTGCGCGACGCGGTGATGATCGTGCGGCCCTGCGCCGCCAGCTGGAAGCCGTGCGGTGTCGCCTGCAGCGGCCGGCGGCCCTTGAGGAAAAGCGGCTCGCCCACCCGTGCCTCCAGCATGGCCAGCGATCGGCTGACTGCCGGCTGGGTCAGGCCCAGCATAGCGGCTCCTTCCGACACGCCGCCTGCATCCAGCACCGCGGCGAGCTGCATGAGGTGGCGCTCGTTCAGCTTCATAGCAAAACGCTATACAAGGGACGCCACATCTCATCAAGCATCGCGTCAGGCCGTGCTATCCCGCTTGGCAAGGGGAAGGGAGGCCCCGGCGGGATGCACGGCCAGCACGACCCGAAGCGAGATGAATTCCCCAAGGCGATCTCGACACAGGCCGAGGAATTCTCACGGCGCCTGACGGCAATGGGCCAGTCCCGCCTGGCGGCGGCGGCACAGGCAGCCGTCGACGGTTTGCACGCGCTGATCGTCGAGTTGCGGCCCTCCGGCGAGGAATTCCGGCAGGCGATCGATTTTCTGACCGAGGTTGGCCACTACGCCGATGCGCGGCGCCAGGAATGGGTGCTGTTCGCCGATGTCCTGGGCGTGTCTTCGCTGATCGAGGATCAGAACAGCCCGCGCCCTGTTGGGGCGACCCCAAACACCCTGGCCGGCCCCTTCTACCGGGCCGACGTGCCGGAGATGCCGCTCGGCGCGAACATTTCGCGCGATCACAAGGGTGAGCCGCTGGAAGTTGCCGGCCGGATCGTCGCGCTCGACGGCGCGGGGATCGGCGATTCGATGGTCGAGATCTGGCAGGCCAATGCCGAGGGTCTCTACGAGAACCAGGAACCTGATAGGCAGCCTGAATTCAATCTGCGCGGACGCTTCCGTACCGATCCGCAGGGGCGGTTCCGCTTCACGACGGTGAAGCCGAAGGGCTACACGCTGCCGTCGGACGGCCCAGTCGGCCAATTGATCTCGGCACTTGGCCTTGGCCTCGAGCGGCCGGCCCACATCCATTTTCGCGTCTCGGCGGAGGGCTTCGAAACGCTGACGACCCACATCTTCGACCGGTCGGACCCCGCGATCGGCCGGGATGCCATCTTCGGGGTCAAACCCGAACTCATGGCCGAGTTCCGCGCGCTGCCGCCCAACGGAGGAAAACGGAAGCACGCGCTCGACCTCAACCTCGTGCTCTGCCCGCAGCGGCGGGGCGAAACCGAAACCTCTGGGAGGAGATGACCGATGGCACGTGTCAGCGGCTACCACCATTTGACGCTCTCGACGGACAGCGCTCAGGAAGATTTTGATTTCTATACCAAGGCACTGGGCCTGCATTCGGTCAAGCGCACCGTCTTGTTCGATGGCGTCATCCCGGTCTATCACCTCTATTACGGCTCGCCCAACGGCGATGCCTCGACGATCATCACCACCTTCCCGTTCCGCAAGCCAGGCGTCTATGGCCGACGCGGATCCAACCAGTCGCGTACCATCATGCAGTCGATCCCCAAGGGGGCCGCGGATTTCTGGGTCGACCGGTTGAATGCGCGTGGCATCGAGGCCATCAAGATCACCCGTTTTGGCGCCGACCGTGCGGCTTTCGCACATCCCTGCGGTATCCCGCATGAGCTGGTGGAAAGCGACAGGGATCCACGCGCGCCCATCGCCAACGAAACGCAGGGCATCGGCAAGGCCCACGGCATCAAGGGAATCTACGGCGCCGTGGTGGCGGTGATGGACCGCACCGCCATGGACGACTTCCTGACCATCGCATTGCCGATGGAGAAAGAGGCCGACGACCACGAAGGGCTGGTGTTCCGCGTGCCCGACGCGGCCGGCGTCGCTCAGCGCGTGGAGGTCATTGTCGACCGCGACAGCCCGCAGGGCACCTGGACGCTGGCGGGCGGCACGATCCACCACCTCGCCCTCAACACCGGCGACGAAGAGAACCAGTTGAAACTGCGCGCCCATATAGAGGGCCTCGGCTTCACCGATATCTCGGAGCAGAAGGACCGCAACTACTTCAAGTCCTGCTATGTCCGCTCCCCCGGAGGCGCGCTGTTCGAAATTGCCTGGACCACGCCCGAAGGCTGGGCCAAGGACGAGCCCCCGGGCCAGATAGGCAAGACGCTGGTCTTCCCGCCATGGTTCAAGGACCGCGAGAGTGAATTGCAGGCCGGCCTGGAAGAGGCGGATTTCGCGTGAGTTCAGGCAGCGGTCCGCTCCGGCTTGGGCCAAGAGGTCCGGAGGCGAAGGCGATTTGCGTCTTCGTCCACGGCCGCGGCCAATCGCCCGAAGAGATGCAGTCGCATGTGCTGTCGCGGCTTTCTGCGTCCGCCGTGGCCTTCATCCTGCCGCGCGCACCGCTCGGCATGTGGTGGGAGGCGCGTGCCGTCGACCCGTTGACGCCGGTCGCCCGGGCGCAGCTTTCCGACGCGCTCGACCACCTTGCGGCCGCAATGGTCGCGGCGCGGGCCGAACTGCCCGGACTGCCGCTTCTTCTCGCGGGCTTCTCGCAAGGGGCGTGTCTGTCGATCGAATATCTCTGCGCGGGGCTGCCGCCGCCGGACGCTTTGGCGGCCTTCACGGGCTGCCGTGTCGGCGTTCCGGCGGACGAAAGATCCGAGGCGGCGCCGGCCGGAATGCCGATCTATCTTTCCGGCGGCGATGCCGATCCCTGGATACCAGTCTCTGCGTTTGCCGATGCCGCGCAATCGCTGGGCCGGTTTGGCGCGAGCTTGCGGGCCGATCTGTTCCCGGGCCGCGGCCATGAGGTCTCGGACGCCGAGATCGCCATGCTGGGCACGATCCTCGACGACCTCGCGGCCGGGCGCGGCCCGCGCATGGAGGCGGCGCGATGATGGACAGCTTCACGTTTCCGGGCCTGACGACACGGGTAGTCTTCGGTGCCGGCAGCATGGCTCGCGTCGAGGAGGAAGTCCGGCGGCTCGGCCATGACAAGGTGATGGTGCTGTCGACATCGCATCAGAAGGGCGATGCGGAAAGACTGGCCGCAAGCCTTGGTGGCCTCGCGGCCGGGATCTTTGCCGGCGCGGTCATGCATACCCCTGTCGAGGTCACGGAAAAGGCCGTCGATGCCTTCCGCAGCAGCGGCGCTTCGGCGGTCGTCAGCCTTGGCGGCGGCTCGACCACCGGGCTCGGCAAGGCCATTGCCGTGCGCACCGGCGCCGACCAGGTGGTCATTCCCACCACCTATGCCGGCTCGGAAATGACCGACATCCTCGGCGAGACGGCGGCCGGTGAGAAGACCACCCGCCGCTCGCCGGACATCCGCCCGGAGACGGTAATCTACGACGTTGATCTGACATTGAGCCTGCCGGTAGGCCTCACCGTCACCTCGGCGATGAACGCGATCGCCCATGCGATGGAGGCTTTCTATGCTCCCGATCGCAACCCGGTGATAGTGCTGATGTGCAGGGATGCCATGGTTGCCTTCCGGGACGGCATTCCAAGGTTGATCGGCAATCCGCAGGAGCGCGCAGCGCGGACGCAGGCGCTCTATGCTGCGTGGTGCTGCTCGACCGCGCTAGGCTATGTCTCGATGGCGCTGCATCACAAGCTGGCGCATGTCTTCGGCGGCTCGTTCGATACGCCGCATGCCGAAACCCACGCCATCCTGCTGCCCTACACGACCGCCTTCAACGAAGCGGCAGTGCCCGATCTGCTGCGCCCCATCGCCGAGGCATTCGGCGGCGGCTCGGCGGGCGGCGGGCTCTGGGATTTCGCACAGTCGGTCGGCTCTCCGCTGAGCTTGAAGGCGATCGGCATCGAGGAGACCGATCTCGACCGCGCGGCGGCGATCGCGGTCAAGAACGCCTATGCCAATCCGAGGCCAATCGATCCGGGATCGATAAGGGAACTCCTTCAGGTGGCGTGGGAGGGACGCCGTCCGGGGGCTTGAGAATAAAACAAGAGGGAGGAACTACAGTGATCACAAGACGCAGCCTACTGAAAGCCTCGGCGGCGACAGGCCTGGCGCTCGCCGGTTCGCGCCTGGCGACGCCGGCCATCGCGCAAGGCGCCAAGATCCGCCTGGGCTATGTTTCGCCGCAGACCGGGCCGCTTGCCGGCTTCGCGGAGAGCGATGCCTACAACATCAAGGCCTTCCTCGCTTCCGAGGCAGGCAAGAACTTCGAGGTCATCGTCAAGGACAGCCAGTCGAATCCCAATCGCGCGGCCGAGGTGGCGAAGAGCCTGATCGTCGATGACGAGATCAACCTGATGCTCGTCGGCTCGACGCCCGAGAACACCAACCCTGTGGCCACCACCTGCGAGGCGGAGGGCGTGCCGGTCATCTCGACGATGGCGCCGTGGCAGCCTTGGTTCATCGGCCAGCAGGGCAATCCGGCCGATCCGGCGTCGTGGAAGCCTTTCAACTTCGCCTATCATTATTTCTGGGGTCTCGAAGACATCATCGCCGTCTACACCGGCATGTGGAAACAGCTTTCCACCAACGGCAAGGTGGGCGGGCTGTTCCCCAACGACGCCGACGGCAATGCCTGGGGCGACCCGAAGAATGGGTTGAAGCCCGGCCTCGACGCCGCCGGCTTCAGCCTTGCCGATCCTGGCCGCTATCAGAACCTTTCGGACGATTTCACCGCGCAGGTCAACGCCTGCAAAGCCGCCAATGCCGAGATCGTTACCGGGGTGGTCATTCCGCCCGACTTCACCACCTTCTGGAACCAGGCCCGCCAGCAGGGCTTCAACCCCAAGGCGGTGACGGTCGCCAAGGCGATCCTTTTTCCGCAATCGGTCGAGACGCTCGGCGATGCTGGCCACAACCTCTCGTCCGAGGTCTGGTGGTCGGCCTCGCACCGTTCAAATCGTCGCTGACGGGCGAGAGTTCGGCCGAACTCGCTGCGGATTTCACCGCCAAGACCGGCCGTCCCTGGACCCAGCCGATCGGTTTTGTCCATTCGCTGTTCGAGGTGGCGGCCAATGTCATGGGCCGCGTGTCGGATCCAACCAATGCCGAGGCGATCGCGGCGGCGATAGCGGCCACC
>NZ_RZOM01001520.1:0-1010 GCF_003999175.1 Mesorhizobium sp. M7A.F.Ca.ET.027.03.2.1
AAATGGAGACGGGTATTGCAACGACGCCCTTTGGGCGGCGGCCGATGTCGCTTGCCATGTTGGCAGCGCAAAACGATTCACGTGGAATCCCCAAGGGCAGGGTCGTCGACAAGTGGCAGATCTACCGCAACCTCTGCGAAGGCAAGAGCATCGTCGGCATCGGCGATCGTGCTCTGGCCGTCCTGAATGCGTTGTTATCTTTCTATCCTGACAGTGAGTTGAGTGAGGAGAACGATCTCATCGTCTTTCCCTCAAACGCTCAGCTGTCGCTGAGGGCGCACGGGATGCCTGATGCCACGCTCCGGCGGCACCTGGCGGCTCTTGTTGACTGCGGGCTGATCACCCGTCGGGATAGCCCGAACGGCAAGCGTTACGCCCGCAAGGGCAGGGGAGGGGAGATCGAGGAAGCATTTGGCTTCTCCCTGGCGCCGCTGCTGGCCCGTGCTTACGAATTCCAGGCGGCGGCCGAGCGTGTTCGCGCCGACAACAGGGCGCTCAGGCTTATGCGCGAGCGGATCACCTTGCACCGCCGTGACATCCATAAGCTGATAGAGGCGGCCCTTGATGAAGACGTCCCTGGCGACTGGGGAGGCCTGTGGAAGCGCTTCCGCGGCGTTGTGGAGGCAATTCCTCGCCGAGCTTGCATTGCCGAGCTCGAGCCCATCGTCGCTGATCTGGCCGCCTTGCGTGAGGATGTGGATAAGCTGCTGGAAATTCATATGAAATCTACGAATCCGAGCGGCAATGACTCTCAAAACGAGCGGCAGCAATCTGATTCAAATACCGACTCTATTTTTGAATTTGAACCTGCTTTAGAGAAAAGCGGGTCGACGGCCGAGCCCAGGACGAGGACCGCAGAGGCGCCGAAAACATACCCGCTGGGGATGGTGCTAAAGGCCTGCCCCGAAATTGCGGATTATGCCGTCGACGGGATCGGCAATTGGCGCGATCTTATGATAACCGCCGCCCAGGTGAGGGGATATCTGGGCGTTTCGCCGTCAGCGTATGAG
>NZ_RZOM01001521.1:0-1006 GCF_003999175.1 Mesorhizobium sp. M7A.F.Ca.ET.027.03.2.1
CCTAAAGGGTTTGCTGCCAGTCTGAAAATAAATTCCGACGTCACAAAACAGGGACACCGATGCAAACTTCGTTTGGCACCGGTCAGGCAAACAGGGAGAGCACGGATCTGGCATTCACAGATCCGTTGACCGGGCTTGGCAACCATCGCCGCTTCTTCGACAAGGTCGATCGCCTGATCGCCGACCGTGCCGACGATCCCGCGCCCTTTACCGTCGGCATTCTCGACCTCGACGGCTTCAAGCCGATCAACGATCTGTTCGGCCACAAGGCCGGCGACGACATCCTGATCCAGGTCGCGATGCGGCTGCGCGCCTCGATGGACGGCCATTCCACGGTCTGTCGCATCGGTGCCGACGAATTCGCCTTTCTCTATCCCCTGGTGTTCAGCGAGGATGCAGCGGCCGAAAAGTCCCGCATGCTGATCGAGATCCTGTCGGCGCCCTATGATGTCGGCGAACGCACCGCCAGGCTTTCGGCCTCGGTCGGCTGCTCGCTGTTCTATTCGGGCGACGAGACCACGGAAATCCTCATCAACAAGGCCGAGACGGCGCTCTATCACGCCAAGCGTTCCGGCCGTGGCCGCGTCGTCGTCTACACCCGTGAGATGGAAGAGGCGGCCAAGCGCGTCACCCGCATCGAACAGGCGCTGCGCCGGGCTGTCTCGGCCGGCGAGGTGGAGCCGCATTTCCAGCCCATCGTCGATCTCGCCACGCGCCGCACCATCGGCTTCGAGACGCTGGCGCGCTGGACCGATCGCGACCTCGGCTCGGTGCCGCCGACCGTCTTCATTCCCATCGCCGAGGAGCGCGGCATCATCGGCCCGTTGTCGCAGTTGGTGCTGCGCAAGGCGACCGAAGCGGCCAGAAGCTGGCCGAAGGACCTGTTCCTGTCCTTCAACCTGTCGCCATCGCAGCTCGTCGACCAGAACACCGGCCTGCACATACTGGCGATCCTCGATCGCACCGGGTTCGATCCGCGGCGGCTGGAGATCGAGATCACCGAGAC
>NZ_RZOM01001522.1:0-1006 GCF_003999175.1 Mesorhizobium sp. M7A.F.Ca.ET.027.03.2.1
GTCTTGCCGCGCTATTGCTGTCGCGAACCTTCGCCGGCACCGTGCTCGTCGCCGACCGCAACCAAGCTCGCAGCGCCCGCGTGTCGCAGGTGACGGGTGCCAGGATCGTCGATCTGAACCGAGATGCCGTTGCCGCCGCAACCGCCAATGCCCCGCTGCTCGCGGCCATTGAGGCGACCGGCAGCGTCGCGGCGCTCAACCAGTTGCTTGGCGTTGTCGATCCCGGCGGCACGATCGCCATGGTGGGCATCTTCCATGGCCGCCTCGACATTGATCCCAATACGCTGGTCGAACGCGAAATCGGCTTGCTGGGATGCCACGCCTTTGCCGATGAGCTGCCCGAGGCGGTGCGGATGCTAGGTGAACTCAGCGAACCGCTGTTGGCGCTGATCGACCAGGAGATCGGCCTGGATGACATTCCGGCTGCCTATGAGCGGCTGTTGGCGGGACACAGCGACGGCTTGAAAACAATCATCCGCATGCGGCAACCTGTCGAGCAGTCGTGATTTCCGATGAATCGCCGGAAAGGACTTTTGAAATGATCACTTTGCCCGACACGGCCAGCCCTCTTTACGAGAAGGTGAAGGACTACATCCTGGCGAACATCGGAACGGGCCGGTGGGGCAAGGATCGCAAGCTGCCGTCCGAGAACGAGTTGGTGGCGTCGCTCGGCGTGTCGCGGATGACGGTTCACCGGGCGCTCAGAGAGTTGACCTCGGCCGGGTTCCTGATCCGCCTGCAAGGTGTGGGAACCTTCATCGCGCCGCCGCGGCCGCAATCGACGCTGATCGAGATCAACAACATCGCAGCCGAGATCGTCGAGCGCGGCAACAGGCATCGTTCCGAAGTCCTCGTCCTCGAAACCATCATGCCGACAAAGGAGCTGGCGCTGTCGTTCGAGTTTCCAAAGCTCGTCTCGATCTATCATTCCGTCGTCGTCAATTTCGAGAATGATCTGCCGGTGCAGCTGGAAGAGCGCTTCGTCAATCCGAGCCTCATTCCCGAT
>NZ_RZOM01001523.1:0-1004 GCF_003999175.1 Mesorhizobium sp. M7A.F.Ca.ET.027.03.2.1
ACCATCTACTATGTCGAGATGGCCCGCGACACCGGCCGTCTGCCGGTCTTTGCGCTGTCGCCCTCGCAGGGCGATGTCGACATCCTGATCGCCGCTGAGCTGATGGAAGCCGGCCGTGCCATCATTCGCGGCTTCGTCACGCCCGACCGCACCACGCTGATTGCCTCGTCGCACCGCATCGCCGCCGTGTCGGAAAAGATCGAACCGGGCGATGGCCGGGCTTCGTCCTCCAAGGTGCATGCGACGGCGGAAGCCGCATCGAAGCGCTTCATCGCTTTCGACATGGAAAAGATCGCAGCCGACAATGGCTCGATGATCTCGGCCAGCCTGCTTGGCGCGCTGGCGGGGTCCGATGCGCTGCCCTTCACCCGCGAGAGCTACGAACAGGCGATCGGTGCCGGCGGCCGGGGCGTCAAGGCCAGCCTCGCTGCCTTCGGCGCTGCGTTTGACCGCGCGCGCGGCACGGCAGCACCGGCGCCGAAGCCGGCCGAGCTCGCGATGGTCGAATCTGCCTTGGGCACAGGACAGGTGAGTGGCCCGCAAAACCTGCTGCAGGGCTGGCAGGCCTTGGCTGCCCGCATCGACCTGTTGCCGGTAGCCGTACGCGACATGGCACTTCGGGGCTTGAGAAAGGTCGTCGACTATCAGGACATCGCCTATGGGCGCGAGTATCTCGACCGGTTGGACAAGGCCGTCGCGCTGGACGGGCCGCTTCAGGGCTATGGCCTGTCGATCGCTGCTGCCAAGCATCTGGCCAACGCGCTGTGCTACGACGACATGATCCGTGTCGCCGATCTCAAGACACGTTCGACGCGCGGCAAACGCGTGCGCCGCGAGGTCGGCGTCAAGGACGGCTCGATCCTGCAGGTGACCGAATATTTCCACCCGCGCATCGAGGAGTTCTGCGGCACGCTGCCGGCGGGTCTGGGCAGCTACATCGAGGACCGCCCGAAGCTCGCCGCCTTTCTCGATCGCCGCATCAACCATGGCCGCCGCATCCGCAC
>NZ_RZOM01001524.1:0-1003 GCF_003999175.1 Mesorhizobium sp. M7A.F.Ca.ET.027.03.2.1
GTGCTGATGCTGCTTGATACGCTGGCGGTGTTCTGGATGGGCGGCCTGTTTTCACGCCGGCCGCGCCGCGCCGGTGCCGTGACAACCACCGCCGCCGTCCTGATTGCGCTGGGTAGCTTGTTCGGTCATGCCGACCTTGCCCGCGCCGACGACGCCAAGCCGGGTGACGAAATTGCCATCGAGGCGATTTCGAAGACCCGCATCGCCTATGTGCTGACCGGCGTGCCGGGCGACGATTCGATCAGCCGCGCCGGGCTCGAGGGGCTGACGCGCTTTCTGGTCGAGAAGACGGCGCTGGAACCGGGCGAGCCGGCCGGCGTCGACATCTCCCGGGACGAGCTGTCGTTCTATCCGCTGATCTACTGGCCGATCGATCCGGCCGCACCGATGCCCAGCCAGGCAGCGATCGCCCGCGTCGACGCCTATATGCAGCAAGGCGGCACGGTGCTGTTCGACACCCGCGACCAGTTCGCCAACGGCATCGGCGCCGATTCGACCAGCCCGGCGACGGAGCGGCTGCGCGACATCCTCGGCAATCTCAACGTGCCGCCGCTGGAACCGGTACCGTCCGACCACGTGCTGACCAAATCCTTCTTCATCCTGCCCGAATTCCCCGGCCGCTTCGCCGGCAGCCCGCTCTGGGTCGAGGCCTCGCTCGACGCCAGCAACGCCGAGAACCGGCCGGTGCGTACCGGCGATGGCGTCTCGCCGATCATGATCACCGCCAATGATTTCGCTGGCGCCTGGGCGGTCGACCAGAACGGCGATGCGATGCTGCCAACCGTGCCGGCAGACCCGATGCAGCGCATCTACGCGCTGCGCGCCGGCGTCAACATCATGATGTACATGCTGACCGGCAACTACAAATCCGACCAGGTGCACGTGCCCATACTGCTCGAACGGCTGGGGCAGTAGAATGAGTTTGTTTGGTGCCCTCCGGTCGCGGATAAACCCTCCCCACAAACGGGAGGGTAAGGAATGAATTGGTCGATCTCCTTCGAAC
>NZ_RZOM01001525.1:0-1002 GCF_003999175.1 Mesorhizobium sp. M7A.F.Ca.ET.027.03.2.1
CTTGTGAGAATCTCGCTTTGCTCTTCAGGCGCCAGCCCTTGGAAGAGCGGCAGCCGCGATATCAGCGATCGGTCCAGCGCAACCAAGCGAATTTCCTCACAGCCCTTCCGCACCAATCTGCGGGAAACCTTTCTTATCCTGAGTTTGCGCCAGCGCAAATTGTCGCCGGTCGCATCAGGCTAAATGGCTTGGAACGGCGCAATGCCGCGAAGACGAAACAAAGGACAAATCGATGAAACTCTCCATCCTCGCCGCCGCAATCTCCATCCTCGCGCTCGCCGGCGGTGCAAGCGCGGAAGAGCATGTGGTGCAGATGCTCAACAAAGGCGAAAAAGGCGCCATGGTTTTCCAGCCCGCCTTCGTCAAGGCAGCACCCGGCGACACCGTCAAGTTCGTGCCGACCGACAAGAGCCATGACGCGGAGTCGATCAAGGGCATGCTTCCGGACGGCGCTGAAGCTTTCAAGGGAAAACCCAACGAGGAGATCACCGTCACACTGACCCAGGAAGGTGTGTACGGCGTCAAATGCGCGCCTCACTATGGCATGGGCATGGTCGCCCTGATCGTTGTCGGAAAGCCGGTCAACCTCGACGCAGCCAAGACGGTCAAACATGCAGGGAAGGCAAAGACGGTGTTCGCGGACCTGTTCAGCCAGGTCCCGGCCAACTGACCGGCAATCGATACAGCCATGCCTGCCGCATGAAGGGCAGGCGAGGGCCGGACGGACCGAGGGCGGCGGTTCATCCGGCCCTGTTCATTTTGGAGACGCAAATCATGGGGATTCCACGCCTGCGGGCTTATACCGGGCCCGCATTTCTTTCCTACGGATTCAGGCCCTTCTTCTTCCTCGGGTCCTTGTATGCCGCGCTCTCCATTCTGCTTTGGCTGCCGATGTATGCCGGCGAACTCGATGCCCACAGTGCGTTCGTTGCCGTCGACTGGCACATTCACGAGATGCTGTTCGGCTATCTGCCGGCGATCGTTACCGGGTTCCTGCTGACC
>NZ_RZOM01001526.1:0-1002 GCF_003999175.1 Mesorhizobium sp. M7A.F.Ca.ET.027.03.2.1
CATCACGCCAGGATGCGCAATTCGGAAATCGCACAGGAGCGCGACCTGAAATGCGGAGCCGGCAGCGACCCCATTGACTGCGGCCACAACCGGCTTCGTGCCAAGGCGAAAGCATTGGTAGAGATCCAACCATTCCTGCATCCAGCCAGCTGCGTCGGACGCTTGAAAGAGCTTGCTTTCCGAAAGATCCTGACCCGCACCGAATGCGCGGCTTCCCGCCCCCGTGAGAACCAAAGCTCGGACACTTTGATCTTGCTCTGCGAGCGCCAGCTCATCAGCCAGCATCCGTCGCATCGTTGAGTTCCAGGCATTCAGCTTTTCCGGCCTGTTCAAAATAAGCCGGCGCACGCGACCGATCGTTTCAGGAACAATCATCTTGTCCATATTCACCATCGCATTGTAATAGTTGTTATTGTTTATCGCATGTGGTCTATTGTATGTCAACGACCCATTGCGCAATGCCACGCGGGGCGCCAGAAGAAGGCGGTTCGTTCAGGAGAAAACGATTGGCTACGACCCCTACAAAGACACCCAAAGCAGATCCGCTGATGGTGCAGTCCGTCGCGAAGGCTTTTAAGGTGTTGCAAGCGTTTGACGCGCAGCACCCGGCAATGACGCTTTCGGAAATCGCACAGCAGGCTGATTTGGATCTAAGTGCAGCGCAACGCTTTGCGCACACCCTTCAACAACTTGGGTATCTGCTGAAGCATCCCGGTACGCGGCAGTTCTCGCTGTCGCTGAAGTCGCTCGACCTTGCCTATCACTACCGGCTGTCATCGCAGCTCGTAAATCGTGCCATGCCTGTCCTGCACCACGTCAGCAAGGAAACCGAGGAGACGGTCAATTTGACTGTGCTCGATGGCACTGAAGTCGTCTATCTCGAGCGCATTCAAAGTCGGCATGTCCTGGCAACCAATGTCACCACGGGAACCCGGCTGCCGGCTTATTGTTTGTCTCCAGGACGGGCGATCTTGTCGCGGCTGCCGAACGACATCGCTTGTT
>NZ_RZOM01001527.1:0-999 GCF_003999175.1 Mesorhizobium sp. M7A.F.Ca.ET.027.03.2.1
TGCCAGTCCATTCCAGCGAGCCAGCCCAGGCCGATGGCGCCGGAGCCGAAGAGACCGGTCAGCCAGGACAGGAACCCAGATTTCTCCTTGACCTTCTGTTCGACCTTTTCAGGAACAACAGGTTTGTCGACCGGCACCTTCACCTCGACAGTCCCTGGGTGTGGTGTGTCGGGCAAAGCTAACAGCTTCAGCGCTTCGGCGCGCACCGACTTGACGCGGTCGGACCAGCCACGGCCGAAAGTTTTCCATGTCGGGAGACGCTTCAGGAAGCCCAGGCGCTTGTCGCACAGTGCGTCGATAACAACGCCGGCCGGCTTGGCCTTTACAGCAGCAATGGTAGCTGGACCGATGCGACCGTCCTGCCTGACGCCCACAACCGCCTGAAGGTACTTGGCAGCCCGAGCCGGCCCAGAGTTGACGGCAAAATCAAAGACGGCGTAGTCGACACCGCCGGGAAGCTGGGCACCAGCCGTCGCATCCCAGTAGAACCGCCGGTATACTGTCGATACTTGGGCATCAGTGATCTTGCGCAGATCGGCCTTGGTAGCATCGGCTTTCACATAGCGGCGGAAGTTGGCGAGCGTGACGCCTTTCATGGTGGCGCCGCCGGGGTCAGCCGGATTGTCTGACCAGACGCCTTCAGATTTCAGAACGAGCGCAAGCGCCCGCGCAAAGTTGCGGTCCATGGCTAGTACCTTTCTGCCGTGATGGGCAGTCATTGAGTTTGGCAATGAAGGTGGGAGGGCTGAAAATCAGCCGGTTGAGGAGATCAGCGGTCTAAGCGCTCGCATTCATCAAGTAGGCCACCAAGCTCCAGGCAGAGATCGACGCGGCCGAGGCTGTTGGCGTTGTCATCAATTCCCATGCGGCGGTTGTAGGCCGTGACGGTATCTTTCAGTTGAGAAACCCGACCGGCTTTGTGACCGCTGGAATAGGCGAAGCCAGCGATGCAAACACTTATGGCGATTGCAAGCACGGCAGTCTTGGGGTTCATTGGCA
>NZ_RZOM01001528.1:0-998 GCF_003999175.1 Mesorhizobium sp. M7A.F.Ca.ET.027.03.2.1
GTTCAAGGTGAAGGCCGGCGACACGATCCTGTTCCACGCCGCGGCAGGCGGCGTCGGGCTGATCCTCGGCCAATGGGCAAAACACCTCGGCGCCACCGTCATCGGCACCGCCAGCTCGTCCGACAAGATCGAGCTCGCCAGGGCGCATGGTTTCGACCATGTCATCAACTACAAGGAACAGGATTTCGTTGCCGGCGTCGCCGCCATCACCGGTGGCAAAAAATGCGACGTCGTCTACGATTCGGTCGGCAACGACACATTTCCGGCTTCGCTCGACTGCCTGCGGCCGCTTGGCATGTTCGTCAGCTTTGGCCAGTCCTCGGGACCCATACCGCCATTCAGCATGTCATTGCTGGCACAGAAGGGCTCACTGTTCGCAACGAGGCCGACACTGTTCGTCTACAACGCAAGACGCGAGGACCTCGACGCTTCTGCCGCCGCCCTGTTCGAGGTCGTGCTCAGCGGCGCGGTCGAGATCAAGATCAACCAGCGCTACGCGCTCAAGGACGCCGGCAAGGCGCATTCCGACCTCGAGGGCCGCAGGACCACAGGGACGACCATTCTCATCCCTTAGTTCGTTCTGCCTTGCTATCCCTTGAAATTCCGCTGAAATTCTTGAAGCTCTTTCAAGACGTGTGCCGCTTTCCGATGAGAGCCGGCCGCGCCTACCATGCCTGCGGGAACACAGAACATGTCTGGCTAACCAGATGGGAGGCACTGTGAGTGCAAATCACGACGGCACGAACCTGCTTGAGGTTCGTGGCCTCACCAAGATATTCGGCACGCTGACGGCGTGCGATCATATCGATCTCGACATCGCCAGGGGTGAGATCCACGCCCTGCTTGGCGAAAACGGCGCCGGCAAGTCGACGCTGGTCAAGATGCTGTTCGGTTCGCTGGAGCCCAATGCCGGCGAGATCTTCTGGAACGGGCAGGCCGTCAGGATTTCCAGTCCCGGCGTCGCGAAAAAACTCGGCATCGGTATGGTATTCCAGCAC
>NZ_RZOM01001529.1:0-996 GCF_003999175.1 Mesorhizobium sp. M7A.F.Ca.ET.027.03.2.1
CCCCATCAAGGGGAGGGTAAGATCTGGCCCTACACGCCGCGTCCGGAACCGGTTAACCTCGCCCCATGAACCAACACGCCAAGCTTCGCATCGGCCATTCGGCCTGTCCGCATGATTGCCCCTCGACCTGCGCGCTCGAGGTCGAGTTGCTTGACGGCAACCGCATCGGCCGCGTCCATGGCGCCAAGTCCAACAGCTACACGGCCGGTGTCGTCTGCGCCAAGGTTGCCCGCTATGCCGACCGCGTCCATCATCCCGACCGTTTGCTGAAGCCGCTGATCCGCGCCGGTTCCAAGGGCGACGGCGCCTGGAAAGAAGCAAGCTGGGAGGCGGCGCTCGACCTCGTCGCCGAAAAATTCATTGCGGCCGAGGAGAAATACGGCTCGGAGACGGTCTGGCCCTATTATTATGCCGGCACGATGGGGCTGGTGCAGCGCGACGGCATCGACCGGCTGCGCCACGCCAAGAAATACTCCGGCTTTTTCGGTTCGATCTGCACCAATCTCGCCTGGACCGGCTGGATGATGGGCGCCGGCGCCTTGCGCGGGCCGGACCCGCGCGAGATGGCGAAATCCGATTGCGTGGTGATCTGGGGCACCAATGCTGTGGTGACGCAGGTCAACGTCATGACGCACGCCATCAAGGCGCGCAAGGAGCGCGGCGCGAAGATCGTCGTCATCGACGTCTATGAGAATGCGACGATGAAGCAGGCCGATCTCGGCCTGGTGCTGAAGCCGGGCACCGATGGCGCGCTGGCCTGCGCGGTCATGCATGTGCTGTTCAGGGAAGGCATGGCCGACCGCGCCTATCTCGAAAAGTACACGGACGACCCGAAAGGGCTGGAAGCGCATCTCGAGACGCGCACGCCGGACTGGGCGGCCGGGATCACCGGCTTGACGGTCGCCGAGACCGAGGCCTTCGCCCGCCTCGTCGGCACGACTAAAAAGACCTATTTCCGCCTCGGCTACGGCTTCGCGCGCCAGCGCAATGGCGCCG
>NZ_RZOM01000152.1:0-8347 GCF_003999175.1 Mesorhizobium sp. M7A.F.Ca.ET.027.03.2.1
TCGCAGTGCTGAACCCCGGCAGCATCGGCAAGGGCCTCACCTTCTTCACCCGCATCTGGCTGAAAACGCAGGATGAGGACACGATCGAGCATTTCGCCACCGAAGTCGCCAAGCTGCCGCAGGTGATGGAGTGCTATTTGATGCTCGGCGATTGCGACGCCATGGTGCGCGTGGTGGCGGCCGGCATCGACGATTACCGCCGCTTCCAGTCGGAGCATCTGAGCCGCATCAAGGGCGTGCAGAACGTCAAGACCGACGTCCCCAGCCAGACGATCAAATACACGTCGGAACTGCCGATCTGAGCTGCCGAAAACGGCGTCACATCAAACTGGATAAAAAAAGCAACCGGATTGTAGGATCGAACCCGGTGCCGGCGTCCTTCGTGCAAGCAGCGCGCAGCGCTGCCTTTAGGCATGGGAGATTTGAATGAGCCTTTCCTATCGTTGGGTCATCGTCGCCGCTGGCGCGCTGATGTCCTGTGTCGCCATCGGGACGATGTTTTCGCTGGCGATATTCCTGGAGCCGATGGCGATCGACACCAACTGGTCGCGCGCCGGCATTTCCAGCGCCATGACGCTCAACTTCCTGGTGATGGGCCTTGGTGGCTTCGCCTGGGGCGCGATATCGGACCGTTTTGGCGCCCGCATCGTCGTGATGATCGGCGCGGTGCTGCTCGGGTTGGCGCTGGTGCTGGCCAGCCGCGCCGGTTCGCTGCTGAGCTTCCAGATCACCTATGGCGTGCTGGTCGGTCTCGCGGCAAGCGCCTTTTTCGCGCCGATGATCGCGCTGACCACGGGCTGGTTCGACACCAACCGCAGCCTTGCCGTCTCACTGGTCTCGGCCGGCATGGGCGTGGCGCCGATGACGATCTCGCCCTTCGCCCGCTGGTTGATCTCCGCCTATGATTGGCGCACCGCCATGTTCGACATCGGCATTACCGCCTGGGTGCTGCTGTTGCCGGTGGTGCTGCTGGTGCGCCAGCCGCCGAAGCCCGTCCTGGTCGACACCGGCTCCGCGCCGGTTGCCGAAGGTGCCGGCCTGACAGTCGGCCAGGCGCTGCGCTCGCCGCAATTCATCGTGCTCGGGCTGACCTTCTTTGCCTGCTGCGCGGCGCATTCCGGACCGATCTTCCATATGGTCAGCTATGCCATGCTGTGCGGCGTCGCCCCCATGGCAGCGGTCTCGATCTACAGTGTCGAAGGTCTGGCAGGCCTTGGCGGCCGGCTCTTCTACGGCGTGCTGGCCGACCGGCTGGGCGTCAAGCCGGTGCTGATCGCGGGCCTGGCGATCCAGGCGATCGTCATTGCCGCCTATCTGTCGATCAGCCAGCTTGAGCAGTTCTACATGCTGGCCGTTATCTTCGGTGCCACCTATGGCGGCGTCATGCCGCTCTATGCGGTGCTGGCGCGCGAATATTTCGGCCAGCGCATCCTCGGCACCGTGTTCGGCGCCGCCACCATGCTGTCCAGCCTCGGCATGGCATTGGGACCGCTTGCCGGCGGCATGGTGTTCGATGCCTACGCCAACTATTCCTGGCTGTTCATCGGCTCGGCTCTTATCGGGCCCGGCGCGGTCGGCATCGCCATCGCGTTCCCGCCACTGCCACGCAGGGAACTGCAGCCGGCTTAGTTCGGGTCGACTTCCAAACCTTGCTGGCCAGGCGCGCAATCAGCCTGGCCCGTTCGGTTCGCCCATCCTGTCCCCTGTTTCATCCGCTCCCCCTTGTGCGAGTGCGGAAGTCCCCGGCCACGTTTGCACCAAGCGCGACCTTCGCGCACCCGTCCACACCAGTGAGGGTACCACTTGAGCCGAAGGCGCGCGGCTCCGCCACGGCCAGGCTTGAATGGCAGGCAACGGTCGATGGATCGAAAAGCTCTCTTAAGCATTTAAGCTTTGGCTAATAGTAGCCTCAGGAGAGAAACGATGAAAAAGACGCTGCTCATTTTGAGCCTGCTCATTCCGCTCTCGGCGTGCTCCCGTACCGAACAAGGCGCCGCCGTCGGCGGCTTGGGTGGCGCGGCCGTAGGCGCCGCAGTGGCCGGAGACCCTGTGGAAGGGGCGGTTGTTGGCGGTGCGGTGGGAGCGATAGCCGGGGCCGTCATCGGCCACGCCAGCGAAGCCGGCCAGTGCAGATATCGTGATCGGTACGGCCGGGTTTACGTCGCGCGGTGCCCGGACGGCTACTGATCTCAAGACGCGTGATCTCCTTCGATCACGCGTCTGCTTGGGGTTAATCGAATGGCCTATCGGATCAAAAAGTTGCCGGGTTTCTTGTTTGCCGCTGTCGGCGCTGCCGCGTTGAATATCGCGTCCACGATTGCGATTTCGGCCGCGCTGGTTGATGCGAAGACGATTGCCGATCACTTCTCATCGGTGAAATCTATGTCAGGGGATTTCGTGCAGTCGGGCCCGAAGGCGGAAAGAAAACATGGCAGGTTTTTTCTCCAACGCCCGGGCAAGATCCGGTTCAATTATGCTGGCCAATCTGGGATCAGCGTGATTGCGGATGGTAAATCCCTGGTGGTTTACAACAGGAAACTGAAGACATCGCGGCTCTATGCTCTCTCGAAGACGCCGCTGAAGCTGCTGCTCGACAACAAGGTCGACTTCTCCGGCAGTCGCCTCAAGAGCATCAGAGACGACGGCGCCCAAGTTACCGTCAAGCTGGCCGACAGATCGGCTTTCGGCAACTCGAACATCTCCATGGTGTTCGACAGAAAATCGCTCGATCTGCGCAGATGGAGCCTCACCGACGAGAAGGGACTTACCACAACGGTGACTATATCAAATGTGAAGCAGGGCGTTCGCGCTCCCGAGGGCACCTTCGTTATCGATTATGCGGCGAACCGTGAATTCAACACCACAACGAAATAGCGGCGGCCGCAGAATGGTCACAGCACCGGAACCAATATGATCAGCGGCGGTTTAATCCGTGAAGGGACCGGAACCGCAAAGGACGCGGCACAATGATTGAAATTCACAGCATCGAAGCGGCCAACGCCAGACTGCGCATAAGGAGAGCTGAGCACTCTCTGAAGCGCGCGAATGACTTGCTGGACGAGGAAGGCGGCGTCGCTCTTAATCTGGCATTGTGCGGCCGGATAAGGGCCGCGAGAAGGCATCTGATCGAGGCCAGGACCCGCCTGATGACGATCGATCCCGCCAGGACGAGTTGATCCGCCGGCGGTCGTAGGTCAACCCGGACCGAGAGGTCCATCGTGGTGCAAAGACCGGCATGGTTAGGCAGTGCCCTGCTGGGATCTACCCAAAAATCCGGTCGCCCTGCTCGTCGACCAGTTGGATGCCCTTTTTGATCGAGATGTCGACGGCATCGTCGAGCCCGGCGAAACGGTCTGCGCGGATGAATTTGTGTTCCTTCACCACACCGTCGATCTCCTTGGAGACGACGCCGCACGTCTGGTACTGGCCATCCGCCTTGTAGGGCGTGGCGCTGATCAGGAAGCCCTTGTGCTCGACCTGCTTGGCTGGCGCTGCACTCGTCGGCTCAGCCGCCTGGGTTCCGCCGCCACCACCGCCGAAAAGACGCTTCAGAAAAGACATCGGGCTTCCTCCAACAGCATTCATCCCGCACCATGTAGAGTGACGCGGGATGAATTTCACTATCGGTCCTTGGCCCAGCGGGCAAGGGCTGCGTCCGGTCGGCTGGACAAGCTTACTTGTGCGACAGCGCTTCCAGCGCCTCGGCGGCGCCTTCGAGGATGGCGATCGCCTCGGCCTGCTTGTCGGCCGGGGCGTCGACGAAGTCACCCAGAGCCGCGCGCAGTCGGTGGCGGACTGCGCGGAATTCGTCGCGCGCTTCCGAACGATCCCCGCGGCTACCCCGGCCGCCACGACGCCCGCCCTCTTCACTCTCGTCGTTCCAGCCGAACCAGTCGCGCGCCTTGGCCATTTTGCGGCCGAAGCGCTCGAGATGGTCGAGCACGCCATCGATCATCTCGCGGTTGTCGGCGAGATGCGCCTGACCAGCTTCGGTGATCGAAAACACCTTCTTGTTGCCGTCGGCGGCGGAGGCGGCATAGCCGGCCTCTTCCAGGAAGGTCAGCGTCGGGTAGACCACGCCCGGGCTCGGGCTGTAGATGCCGCTGGTGCGCTCCTCCAGGGCCTTGATGATGTCGTAGCCGTGGCGCGGTGCCTCGGCCAGCAGCGACAGCGTGATCAGCTTGAGGTCGCCGTCGGCCAGCATGCGCCCGGCGCGGAACATGTCGCCCGGGCCTCCGCGCCCGCCACCGCGACCGCCCTGCCCGAACGGGCCAAAACCGCCGCCCCCTCTGCCACCGAATTTGCCGGCCATGTGCATGAACATCCGTTCGCCGAAATGATTGTTCCCAAAATGTTTGTGCATTGATTGCTCCTTGAGTTGTATCTTACGATATATCTTAATTAGGCAAGCCAATCGACGGAGTCAAGATATATCTTACGATGTATCTGAATGCGGCGCCAGAGGCTTGCTTTCATTGGAACGTGCCGCTAGAAGGCCGGCGAGCGCCTCGGCTGCTCCGTAAGCGTCTGACGTCAAGCAACGCATCCAACCCGGTCTTCCGGGCAATTTTGCCGGCCACCGGCGAATGGATGCCAATGCGACGGACCGGACACTTTCAGGGAACACCCGAAATGAATGCAAGATATCAGCGCAGGAAACTGCCTGCGCGCTATGCCGCTGTTCTCAGCCCGCTGGTGCTGTCGCTGTTGATGACCTTCATCGTCTCGTTGATCTCGACGTTGAAAAGCCTTGGCTTCCACCCCGACCTGCCGTCCATCTGGCTGACCGCCTGGGGTCTGTCGTGGCTGGTGGCGTTTCCGACGCTGCTGCTGGTGCTGCCGATAGTGCGCCGCATCGTCGGCGCGCTGTGCAAGCCGGCCAGCCGATAGCGCGCACGAAAAAGGTCCGGAGATGTCCTCCGGACCTTTTGCCCTGCGGTCATCAATGACGAACCGCTACCAGCGACCCTTGCGGCGGTTCCAGGCATAGAGAAGATCGGCGAAGCGGTCGTAGGCAAAGCGTGTCACCGGCAAGGCAACCGGATTGCCGAACACCATCGCCAGCCAGCCTTCGCCCGGCGTGACCTTCCACACGGCGATGGCAACGTCGGCGCCGACCAGCAGCCTGCCCGCCGCATCGGTGGCGTGCAGCCGGCGGCGGATGTCCTCAAGCGACGCGCCATGTCCGGCAAGCGGTGCCGGTTCAAGATTGGTGTCTCGGAACTCGATCCGCCCGGCCTTGACCGCCTCGATCAGCCGCCGCTTCTGCCTGCTGATACCGGCATCGCAGACCGGGCAGCGCGTGTTGTACCAGACGGTCAGCATCTATCCGTGGCCATGCCTGTGGTGCAGGTCGGGATAATGCGGATGCCGGTGGCGCATCGGGGCATGCCGGTGCCAGTGCGAATGCGGCTCGCTCACCGGCCCGTCATGATGGTGCTGGTGGTGCTCGTCATGCACATGGCTGTGCTCGTGTTCCAGTTCCTCATGGTCGTGCTCATGCTCATGGCGTTCCGACAAATGCAGCCATAGGCCAACGCCCATCAGAACTCCGGCGGCCGCAAGCTTGAGCGTGACGGCGTCACCCAGGATGGCGATTGCCAGCAACGCGCCGATGAAGGGAGCGAGCGAGTAATAGGCCCCTGTCCGGGCGGTGCCCAGATGACGCAGCGCCACGATGAACATCACCAGGCTGACCCCAATGCCGAAGAAACCGACTGCGGCGGTCGCTGCAATGACCGACGCCGGGGGAAACAAGGCCCCGCCGGCAAGCGCCAGCCCGACATTGACGACACCCGCCACCAGCCCTTTGAGCATGGCGATCACCACCGGGTCGGTGGCGGAGATCCTGCGCGTGAAATTGTTGTCGATCCCCCAGGCCAGACAAGCCCCTGCCACCATCAGGGCGCCACGGTTGAAGGCGACGCCCTCACCTTGCCACGACAGAAGAATGGCACCCGCCAGAATGGCGAAGGCGCCAAAAAGCAGGCGCCGGTCGACATTCTCGCGATAGACGAGCCAGGCGATCGCCATCGTCGCCAGCCCTTCCAGGTTGAGCAGCAGCGCCGAACTGGACGCCGTGTTGAGGGTCAATCCGAACAGCAGCAGCACCGGCGCGATAACGCCGCCCATGCCGATCGCCAGCGCCAGCGCCAGCCAGGGAATATCCCCAGCGGTCAGTTGCGCCTCCCCGGCCGCGGCCTGCCTGCCCCGAAGCAGGCGGTACAGAGCGAGGCCAAGACCGGCACCGAGATAGAGCAGGCCGGCCAGCATGAAGGGATTGACGCCATTGAGCAGCAGCTTGCTGAGCGGCGGCGTCGCCCCGAACAGGGCGGCCGAGCCAAGCGCGAGTGGCACGCCGGGCCACAGATGCGAATGGGAATGCGGTTCGGACATGATCTCACCCTATGATGGCAGGTGTGTCACTTGCGGCGCATGGCCGCCTTCGGCCCGATGCACTTGTTGTCGCGAAACAGCGCCCACTCCTCGCAAAGGCGCCCATTGGGCAAGCCGCAGAATCCATATTCATTACCGGCCTTGTCCTTCCTGATCACCAGGCGCCCGCCGATATCGACCCAATGGACGGATGCCGGATTGGCCATGCCGACCGGTTTTTGCGCACTGGCGCCGGCGGAAAACGGCAGCGACGACAAAGCGGCAAAGCTGGCGACCAATATCGAAACCTTCTTCATCGCGATCTCCCCGGCCACATTCTATCACGGCGAAGCGCCCCGTCTTGCGGCAAAGCGCCACCAGGCCGGCACCAACCAGCGACTTCGAGAAACCCTGCCGATTCCTTCACCCGAGCGAGGTGATGATCTCGCGGTAGGCTAATTCGGGAAAGGCCTTCAGCGTCCGCGTCCTGACATTGCCCGCTGCCGCCAGCATCAGCGAGAAGCGCGCCAGCACCGCGTCGTCGGGCGCTTCGACCACCGCCACCATATCGTATTCGCCCATGGTCAGGTAGAACGTCTTGAACGATCCGCCCATGTCTCCCAGTTGCCTCCTGGCGGCGTCGAGCCGCTTCGGTGACTCGCGTATGTTCCTGGCACCTTGCTCCGTCCAGTTCATCAGCACGATGTAGCTTGTCATGGCACACCTCCCTCCGGGGCCACGGAGCACGGCGGCTTCGCCGGGGCGGGCATCCGGGTTGTCGCCCAGAAAATGCATCCGACACCGAATTATCCTCCCGAAGGGCCTCGCCCGCAAGAGTGCGTCCCACAACAAAAAAGGGCGCCATCGGCGCCCTTGAACTTTTTGCATCGGTAAGTCTCAGCTATCCAGGAAGCTGCGCAGCTTGCGCGACCTGCTCGGGTGCTTGAGCTTGCGCAGCGCCTTGGCTTCGATCTGGCGGATACGCTCGCGGGTGACCGAGAACTGCTGGCCGACTTCTTCCAGCGTGTGGTCGGTGTTCATGCCGATACCGAAGCGCATTCTGAGCACGCGCTCCTCGCGCGGCGTCAGCGAGGCCAGCACGCGCGTGGTGGTCTCGCGCAGATTGGCCTGGATCGCCGCGTCGATCGGCAGGATCGCCATCTTGTCCTCGATGAAATCGCCCAGATGCGAATCCTCCTCGTCGCCGACCGGCGTTTCGAGCGAGATCGGCTCCTTGGCGATCTTCAAGACCTTGCGCACCTTTTCGAGCGGCATGGCAAGCTTTTCGGCCAGTTCTTCCGGCGTCGGTTCGCGGCCGATCTCGTGCAGCATCTGGCGCGAGGTGCGCACGATCTTGTTGATCGTCTCGATCATGTGCACCGGAATACGGATGGTGCGCGCCTGATCGGCGATCGAACGCGTGATCGCCTGCCGGATCCACCACGTCGCATAGGTCGAGAACTTGTAGCCGCGGCGGTATTCGAATTTGTCGACCGCCTTCATCAGGCCGATATTGCCTTCCTGGATCAGGTCGAGGAACTGCAGGCCGCGATTGGTGTATTTCTTGGCGATGGAGATGACGAGGCGCAGATTGGCTTCGACCATTTCCTTCTTGGCGATCGCCGCTTCGCGCTCGCCCTTCTGCACCTGGTTGACGATCTTGCGGAATTCCAGGATCGAGATCGCCGTTTCGGTGGCGAGGTTCTGGATCTCGGCGCGCAGGTCCTTGATCGCATCCTTCTCGTTCTTGGTGAATTCCTTCCAGCCGCGCGATGTCAGATTGCCGATCGAGCGCGTCCAGTTCGGGTCGAGCTCGGAACCCTGATATTCCTTCAGGAATTCCTCGCGGCGCACGCCGTAGCTTTCGGCCAGCCTGAGCAGCTTGCCTTCGTTCTGCACCAGGCGCTTGTTGATGTCGTAGAGCTGCTCGACCAGCGCCTCGATGCGCGCCGTGTTGAGCGACAGCGACTTC
>NZ_RZOM01001530.1:0-996 GCF_003999175.1 Mesorhizobium sp. M7A.F.Ca.ET.027.03.2.1
TGCTGACGCTGGCCTTCGACATCATCGCCGGCAGGGCGGTCGCCTCGCCGGCGATGATGTCGAAGGCCAGCGTCAGCAAGGCATCGCCAGCCAGAATGGCGGTCGCCTCGTCGAAGGCCTTGTGCACGGTCGGCTGGCCACGACGCAGGTCATCGTCGTCCATGGCGGGCAGATCGTCGTGTACCAGCGAATAGCAATGCACGCATTCAAGTGCGGCGGCGACACGCAGTGCCGCCTCGCCATCGGCGGAAAAAAGGGCGGCACTTTCCATGACCAGGAAGGGGCGCAGGCGCTTGCCGCCGTTCAGCACGCCGTGCCGCATGGCTGCCATCAGCCGCTCAGGCCGCGCGATCTCGCCCGAAAGCGCACGGTCGTCGAGCAGCCGCCGCAGCAGCACCTCGACGGCGGCAGCGCGTCGGATGAGCGCCATTTCGAACGCCATTTGGTCGTCATTCGTCATGGCCCGGACCGGTAGCCGACACTCAGACGTTGCGCAAGAAGGCAAGCGCCATTATGCCGGAGCAGTATGAGCCCGTTTGGAAACTCTGCTCCTGCGGTCATCTGAGGGCGTTTTCTGCGCTTCCGGTGCTTGCGTACTCTAATGTACGCTCCGCTCCGGTTCTCGAAAACACCGTCACATGACTCACAGGAGCGCGTTTCAAAACGAGCTCTCTGGCATGGGTTGGGCGGCTTGGCGGAACCGATCGTCGATCATGAAACCGAAAAGCTGGACATGGCGACGAGATCGCGAGGCGTAAATCGCCGGGGTCTCAAACGCTGGGTCCGGCGCGGCATCGTCGTGGCCGCGGTGCTGGCTTTGATTCCGGTCGTGCTGACCTTTCTCTACCTGCCGTTCTTCGTGCATCCTGTCTCGACGCTGATGTTGAAGGACCTGGCGACGTTCTCCGGTTACGACCGCCGCTGGGTGTCGATCGACGACGTGTCGCCGGTGCTGGCCAATTCCGTCATCATGTCGGAGGATGGGCAGTTCTGCTT
>NZ_RZOM01001531.1:0-995 GCF_003999175.1 Mesorhizobium sp. M7A.F.Ca.ET.027.03.2.1
TCGAAATAGAGGTCCGGGATTTCCCGAAAATCGCGCTCCAGCATTTCTTGGTAACCCGACAGCCCGACGCGGTCGCCATTGTAGTGCACCTCGTCATGAACGAAGCGATGCAGCTTCTGCCAGTCCTGATTGTTGAGGCAGGCGATGTAGCCTCGATAGAGGTCGGTCACGGTCACGGCGATGGCTCCGGATTTTCGTCATATCTGCTCGATCCGGAAGATAGAACGACTGCGGGCGCAGTCCAGATGGAGAACCTGTTCCCGAATCGGGATGGGGCTCTATCTGCTCGTTTTGAGCATGTCTCCTCCGGAAACCCGGTTTCCTGTTCTAGCCTCGGTAGCGTAGCGCGTCGACCAGCAGCGAGAAGGCCGGCGTCGCTTGCCGGCGGCTGGGGTAATAGAGATGGTAGCCGGGGAAAGGCGCGCACCAGTCGGCGAGCACCCGCACCAGCCGGCCGTCGGCCAGATGGGCCGTTACCTGTTCCTCCGGCAGATAGGCAAGGCCGAGGCCGGCGAGCACCGCGTTCATGCGCAGCGCGGACGTATTGAACACCAACTGGCCCTCAACCCGCACTTTCAGCTCGCGCCCGGCCTTCTCGAACTCCCAGGCGTAGAGCCCGCCATAGGTGGGCAGCCGCAGATTGATGCAATTGTGGGTGGTCAGGTCCTGTGGCGTGCGCGGTTTCGGCCATTTGGCGAAATAGGCCGGCGATCCGACCACCGCCATGCGCATGTCGGGGCCGATGCGCACCGCGATCATGTCGCGCGCCACCTGTTCGCCCAGCCGCACGCCGGCGTCGAAGCGCTCGGCAACGATGTCGGTCAGGCTGTAGTCGACGATGATCTCGACTTTGATGTCGGGATAGTCGGGCAGGAATGTCGCCAGGGCAGGCCACAGGATCGCATCGGCGGCATGCTCACCGGCGGTGATGCGGATGGTGCCGGCGGGTTTTTCGCGCAAGGCGCTGAGTGCCGCGATCTCGGCCTCGATCTCAT
>NZ_RZOM01001532.1:0-994 GCF_003999175.1 Mesorhizobium sp. M7A.F.Ca.ET.027.03.2.1
GTCCAAGATTGCCACGGAGATGACGCAGCCTGGCTATGCTGCTCCGCTCCCAAATTCCCAGGTCATTGACTTCAGTATAAGACCCCTTGATGCTGAAGAAGGGGATAAACCACAAGCGGAGTATATGATGGCCGATTTTCAGGACGCTCAGACTGTTCAGACGACAGTAGCGCCAGCTAAAGTGGAAGAGCCTGAATCGAAGAAGAAAGTTCCGCGAGCAAAGAAAGTGAAGGCAGAGCTCTTAAAGCCGGTCCGCAAGAACGGAGCGAAACCTGCGCCCCAGGCGGCGGAAGCTCCAGTGGCAGCGAAGACCGCCCGCAAGACATATTCCGAGAAGGAACGCTCGCAGAAGCTTGCCCAGATCGAGAAATCGATCGCTGCCGGCGCGACCAGCAAGATCGCGGTCGGCCAGGCCGGCATATCTGAGCAGACCTACTATTATTGGAAGAGGGCTGTCGCACCTTCTTTAGACAGCGGCGATCTCCGCGATCTTGTGGCGCTCGAAGAAGAAAACAAGCGCCTCAAGAACCTGCTTGCCGAGCGTCTGCGCAAGGAAAATGCCGAGCTCAAGAAGAAGCTGGGCCTTGCGTAAGACATACTGAGCCAATTGGAAATTCCGCCGACGCTCAGAGCGGCAGCGGCGGCATGTCGCCTTCGCCGACCCGCCACACCCAGGAGCCGATCTCCGGTCGCGCGGCCATCATTTCATCGAGCGACGCTTCGTAGTTCTCGCCCGCTCCGGCCGGAACGACAAAGAGCGCTATCGGCTCGTCCCTGTTTTGAAGCAACGCATTGGCGATCGGCTGGTCGGGTTGCAGGTCAAAGCGCAATCCCTTCACGCTCTTCTCGCGAAGGCGGGCGAGCCTATCGACGAGCCTTTTCTCCGGGACCGTCTCGTAAGGAATCCAGTTTTCGGAGACCACCATCAAGGCAATCTCCTCGACAATGGCCAGGCCGGCCAGGTTCAGTCCGAAGGTCGCGATCACCATCAGAT
>NZ_RZOM01001533.1:0-991 GCF_003999175.1 Mesorhizobium sp. M7A.F.Ca.ET.027.03.2.1
TCGACAGCTCGTCGAGCCTGTGGCGCGCCTGCGATTCCCGCTTCAGCGCCTTGTCGAGTTCGATCGAGAGGTTGACGTGCTTTTCGCGCAGCATCTTGCTTTCGCGCAAGCGCCTGTTGGCCTCGACCGTCCTGGCGGTCAGCCGCTTGGCGATGTCGCCGAACTCCGCTTCGCGTTTGGCGCTCGCATTGGCTGTCTCCACGAGTTCCAGCCTCACCGCGGCCAGTGCCGCACGAAGCGTCTCCCGGTCCTGGACCAGGCTTGTCTCGCGCTGCTGCAGCGCTTCGAAAGCGCCTTCACGCTCGCGCAATTTTCTCGTCGCATCGTGCAGCTTCTCCGACAGCGCCCTCTGTTCGGCGGCCAGGGCCGCATTGGCAACCTCCAGCTCGTTGGCGCGCAGGATGTCGCTGTGGAGGATGTTGAGGAATTCGCGCGTCAGATGGTGCGAGGTGCCGATCTCCGACAGCTTGTCGTTGATCTCCTCCAGATAGTCCCTGGCGTCATGGAAGAGACCCTCGAAGGCGCTCAATGCAGCCAGCCGGGTCTGTGTATGGGCGGTCAGCCGTGGCGCGGTTTCGGAACTGTCCGCATCGCCCGCGGCGTCGGCCTTCCCGGCATTGTCGTCATTTGCCGCGTCGGCCTGGGGTGGCCCGCCATCGGCTGCCGCCTGGGCATCCGGCACATCGTCGCTCTCTGGCGGCACCAGGTCGTCGGCATCGAGACTTGCATCCAGCGCGTCCGCCAGATCGATCTGCAGGTCCTGGATCGCTTTATCCACGTCTTCAGCACGCTTGATCAGGCCTCTGAAGTTCATCACCAAACTCCCCTTACGCATACCTCGCTTCGAACTTAACAAATTGCTAATATATCCTTACATCCGCTGCTTGCGCAGGGGAAGCCCCGTCGGCACAAAGGTAAATTTGGGACATTTGGGGGCCGAACAACCAATGCCGCAGCCGGGAAGAGCCGGATTCCTCTGACGGTGTGGAGG
>NZ_RZOM01001534.1:0-990 GCF_003999175.1 Mesorhizobium sp. M7A.F.Ca.ET.027.03.2.1
AAAAGGATGGCGGGCTGCTCAAATATTTCGTCGACCAGACGCAGCTCGCCGACTGGCTGGACCGCAGCCGCAGCCGGCTAGCGGCACTCGGCGACGTGCTCGATCCCGCCCGCTTCGTGCCTTCGCTGACGCCGATGCGCTCCAACCAGGGCTGGTCGATGACCATCTCGCTGCCGGAGCCGGCAACCGCCATCTCCTGGCGCATGGGCGACAGCGGTCCGTTCACCGACACCGGTTTCCTGGCCATGAACGACCAGACGACCGGCAAGCCGATGGCCAATCCGAGCTTCGAGATGCCCGACAGCACCGTGGCGGGGATCATCGCCATCAAATATCTCGACATCAGGGGCCGCGAGACCGGCCCGTTCGACATCCGCTTCGACCCGGAGACAGCGCTCCAGCAAGGCAACAAGCAGATCCTCGACCAGTTCTGGACCTCGTGGATCGCCTTCGATGCCAGCGGCAATCACGGGCTGGTCTATTTCACCCAGATGCTGTCCTACCGCTGCGCCATCAAGCAGGTGCATTACAGCCTGAACGGCGCGGCGCTCGACAAGGAGATCAAGATGCCGCCCTGCGACAAGAAGGACCCTTACGCCATCCCCTACGACTACCAGCCCTATTTCAAGGTCGCCGACAGCGTGAAATCGATGTCGGTGCAGGTCACCTACACCGACGACACCAAGTCGCCGGTGCGGGAATACAAGCGGCAGTAGCTGCGCTCACCCTCCCCCTTGTGGGAGGGTGAAAGGGCGCTGATGCAAAATGCCTGCCGCAATGCTTGCGCAAGTGCCTCCGAACAGGCCAGTTTGCGCCTGCAGAATCGGTGAGAGCGCGATGACCATCCACACCATCAAGGCCCGGGGCATTTCGGTTTCGCTCGACCTCACGGTCGGCCATATCGCCGATATGGTCGTCGAGGGCGGCGGGCGGCAGCTGAAGCCGCTGCATCGCGCGCCCTGGGTCGATGCGGGCGAGACGCTGCCGGAC
>NZ_RZOM01001535.1:0-989 GCF_003999175.1 Mesorhizobium sp. M7A.F.Ca.ET.027.03.2.1
GATCGGCCCCGTGCCGGTGCCGGCGCTGATCTTCGCCGCGGCCGCCATCCTGTGCCACATCGTGCTGCGCTACACGCGTTACGGGCGCGCTGTCTACGCCGTCGGCGGCAATGCCGAGGCGGCAAGGCTGTCGGGCCTGCGCGTCGACCGTATCCTGATCTCGGTCTATGTCATCGTCGGCTTCTTCGCCGGGCTTGCCGCTTTCGTGCTGTCGGCCAGGCTGAACTCCTCCGAAGCAGTCGCCGGTATTGGCTACGAGCTGACGGTCATCTCGGCCGTCGTCATCGGCGGCACCTCGCTGTTCGGCGGCATCGGCTCGGTCGGCGGTACGGTGGTCGGCGCGGCGCTCATCGGCGTGCTGCAGAACGGGCTGCAGTTCAACAACGTCTCGTCCTATACGCAAAGCATCGTCATCGGGCTCATCCTGATCCTGGCGGTGGCGTTCGACCGGTGGCTGAAATCGCGGGTGAGAAGGTGAGGGGGACGGTTCTCCCTTCTCCCCCTGTGGGAGAAGGTGGCCTCGCGAAGCGAGGTCGGATGAGGGGTGTTCCAGGGAACGCCAACGCCCCATTCCGTCACGCACCCCTCATCCGTCTCGGCGCTATCGCGCCGATCCACCTTCTCCCACAAGGGGAGAAGGGGAGCCCCCTTTCTTGCAAAACAGCCGTCCTTTGCTAGAAAGGTTTTGGCGGGTGGCATCGTGAGAGAACCTCATGTTTGCCGATATTATCAGACCGATCACCCTAGGTTTTTCGCTGCTGCGGCGGTTCTGGCTGCAACTCGTGGCACTCGTGCTGGCCGGCGTGCTGGTCGGCGATCTCCTCATGCAGCTCGCGGCGAAGGTGGCGCTGGCCAATCACTTCGCCGGGCGCGGCTGACATAGGCGCGCGCCGGCTGGACCCGCCAGCGCCCGGCATCGATGACGGCATCGGACGGCAATTGCGGCGGGGCGTGGGGGGGGAGGGGGCCGGACGCACCCATCAGGCCGG
>NZ_RZOM01001536.1:0-987 GCF_003999175.1 Mesorhizobium sp. M7A.F.Ca.ET.027.03.2.1
CCCGAGACATAGACGATGCGGTGGCCTTTTGATGCTAGCGCCGCGGCCGCCTGGGTGAGCAGCGTCGACTTGCCGATACCAGGATCGCCGCCGACCAGCAGCGCCGAGCCGCGCACGAAACCACCGCCGGTGGCGCGATCGAGTTCGCCGATGCCCGAAATGATGCGCGGCGCGTCCTCGATATCGCCGGACAGCGTGGTCAGCACCACCGCGCGGCCCTTGCGGGCATTGCGCGTGTTGGCTGGTCCTGAGCCGATGCCGCCGGACGTGCCTTCCTCGACCAGCGTGTTCCACTCGCCGCAGGCATCGCATTTGCCGGCCCAGCGCTGATGCACCGATCCGCAGCTCTGGCAGATGAATTGGACGCGCGACTTTGCCATCAGCGGGATGCTGCTTGAAAATGGTCTGGGCGAGGTTGGCTGGGGTAGGTCAAAAAGCTACTCGAACCTTTCCGGCAGATGATGCTCCTCGGCGAGGTCGGAGAAGCGGGTGAACTCGCCCTGGAAGGCAAGGCTGACGGTGCCGGTCGGTCCGTGGCGCTGCTTGGCGATGATCACTTCGGCCTTGCCCTGGACTTCGACCATCTTTGTCTCCCAGGCGAGATGCTCGGGCGTGCCTTTCTCCGGCTCCTTGTTCTTGATGTAATATTCCTCGCGGTAAACGAACAGCACCACGTCGGCGTCCTGCTCGATCGAACCCGATTCGCGCAGGTCGGACAGCTGGGGATGTTTGTCGTCGCGGCTTTCGACCTGACGCGAGAGCTGTGAGAGGGCGATGATCGGCACGCCGAGCTCCTTGCCGAGTGCCTTCAATCCGGTAGTGATCTCGGTGATTTCCTGGACGCGGTTCTGCGACGCCTTGGCGGATGAACCCTGCATCAGCTGGATATAGTCGATGACCATCAGGTCAAGCCCGCGCTGACGCTTGAGGCGGCGGGCGCGCGCCGCAAGCTGGGCAATGGAAATACCGCCCGTCTGGTCGATGTAG
>NZ_RZOM01001537.1:0-987 GCF_003999175.1 Mesorhizobium sp. M7A.F.Ca.ET.027.03.2.1
GTCCGCGCCGCCCGACATCCCCGCCAAACCGCAGGAAACACCGCCCGACCCGACGGTCACCGGCGCCATCGCGCCCACGGCGACCGACCTGCCGCCTCCGCATCTCGCCTGGTGCGCCAGCCGCTATCGCTCCTACCATCCGGACGACAACAGCTATCGCTCCTACAGCGGGCAGCTGCGCCCCTGCATCTCGCCCTATCTCCAAGCCGCCGGCCAGCCTGTCCCGCCGGTTGCCGGCGATGGCGACGAAAACGGCGCCGGCCTGGGCGTCTACGTTGCCAGCGATGGCGGCGAAGCACTTTCGGCCGACCATGTCGATTACTGCTTCAGCCGCTACCGTTCCTACCGCTCGGAAGACAACTCCTACCAGCCCTATTCCGGCGGGCCGAGACGGCAATGCCAGTAGAGCCCGCGCGCCGCACGATCCGATCGCGCGGATTTTCCGGAGCGTCCGCATTGGCGCGGCGTTCAACCCCTGACCCAAGGAGGACTGACCATGAGCGACGACCGGGACGACAGAATTCGTGAGCGCGCCTACCAGATCTGGGAACGGGAAGGCCGCATGCACGGCGACCCTGAGCGGCACTGGCACCAGGCCGAGGCCGAGATCGACCGCGAGGCAGCCCTGCCGCTGACGGCGGATGACGCGCTGCCTGAAACCGGCGAGATCGCCAGCTCCGACGTGCTGGAGGTCGAGGCGCTGGCGGTGCGCACCGGCATATCGGGCGACGAGGCGCAGGAACTGCTCGACCGCCTGGGCAACGACCGCGCGGCAATCGAGCAAGCCGCTCGCAGCCTCAAGGCCAAAAGGCGGCGAAACCCCGATGAGGGACTGGCGAAATGACCGGAAGCTGAGGACAGAACTACCGTTGCGAGGGCTGGCCGGTCACCCGGCCCGAAAGCCCGCGCCTCTGGCGGAGGACGCGGGCTTTCGGGCCGGGTGACCGGCCAGCCCTCGCAACGGTAGTTCTGTCCTCAGCTTCCGGT
>NZ_RZOM01001538.1:0-983 GCF_003999175.1 Mesorhizobium sp. M7A.F.Ca.ET.027.03.2.1
AGTATATAGCGCGCGCCCAACACCCCCTTCGCTGTCTGGAACTGCCATGGAAGAATTTCACAAGGTTCGCCGGCTTCCGCCTTACGTGTTCGAGCAGGTCAACCGGCTCAAGGCCAGCGCCCGATCGCGTGGCGCCGACATCATCGACCTCGGCATGGGCAATCCGGACCTGCCGACGCCCAAGGCTATCGTCGACAAATTGTGCGAGGTCGTGCGCGACCCGCGCACGCATCGCTATTCCTCGTCGCGCGGCATTCCGGGCCTGCGTCGCGCCCAAGCCGCCTACTATGGCAGGCGCTTCGGCGTGAAGCTCAATCCCGACACGCAAGTGGTGGCCACGCTTGGCTCGAAGGAAGGCTTCGCCAATATGGCGCAGGCGATCACGGCGCCCGGCGACGTGATCCTGTGCCCTAACCCGACCTATCCGATCCATGCCTTCGGCTTCATCATGTCGGGTGGCGTCATCCGCTCGCTGCAGGTGGAGCCGGACGACGGCTTCATCCCGGCGCTCGAGCGCGGAGTCAAACATTCGATCCCGAAGCCGCTGGCGCTGATCCTCAACTATCCGTCGAACCCGACGGCGCTGGTCGCCTCGCTCGATTTCTACAAGGATGTGGTCGCCTTCGCCAAGAAGAACGACATCATCATCCTGTCCGACCTTGCCTATTCGGAGATCTATTTCGACGGCAATCCGCCGCCTTCGGTGCTGCAGGTGCCTGGCGCGATCGACGTTTGCGTCGAATTCACCTCCATGTCGAAGACCTTCTCCATGCCCGGTTGGCGGATGGGCTTTGCCGTCGGCAACGAGCGGCTGATCTCGGCGCTGACGCGGGTGAAATCCTACCTCGATTACGGCGCCTTCACGCCGATCCAGGTGGCGGCGGCACATGCGCTCAATGGCGACGGCGCCGACATCGCCGAAGTCCGCGACATCTACCACAAGCGCCGCGATGTGATGGTCGATGCCTTCGGCCGCGCTGGCT
>NZ_RZOM01001539.1:0-983 GCF_003999175.1 Mesorhizobium sp. M7A.F.Ca.ET.027.03.2.1
GAGCAGGAACTCGATCTCAACCTGACTGGCGTGATGAATTTCGCCGACCCGCTGGTCAAGGCCATGGCTGGCCGCGGCTCGGGCAGCGTCGTCTTCATCTCCTCGGTCAACGCCATCGCGCATTTCGGCAATCCGGCCTATGCCGCCGCCAAGGCCGGCATCAACGCCTATGCCAAGGCGATCGCCGTCGAGCTCGGCCGCAGCGGCCTGCGCGCCAATGTCGTTTGCCCCGGATCGATCCGCACCGCCGCCTGGGACCACCGCCTTGCCAAGGATCCCGAAATCCTCGGCAAATTGCAGCGGCTCTATCCGCTCGGCCGCATCGTCAACGCCGCGGAAGTGGCGGAAGCCGTCGCCTTCCTTGCGTCCGATCGCGCATCGGGAATAACAGGCGTGGTGATGCCCGTGGACGCGGGACTGACCGCCGGCTGCCTGCCCTTCATCGACGACATCCTGGGAGCGTGACAATGACCGATGTCGAGTTTCGCGATCTGTCGAAATCCTTCGGCCAGCACAAGATCCTCGAGAACATCAGCCTCGATATCAAGAGCGGCGAGTTCGTAGTCCTCGTCGGCCCGTCCGGCTGCGGCAAGTCGACCTTGCTGCGCATGCTGGCCGGCCTGGAGACGATCACCTCCGGCGACCTGTTGATCGGCGGCGTGCGCGCCAACGCGCTGCCGCCACAGCAGCGCAACATCGCCATGGTGTTCCAGTCCTATGCGCTGTTTCCGCATCTGAAGGCAGCTGACAATATCGGCTTTGGCCCGAAGATCCGCGGCGAGACGCGCACGGTGATCGATGAGAAGGTCAAGAAGGCGTCCGGCGTCCTCAATCTCTTCTCCTATCTCGACCGCTATCCCCGCCAGCTGTCGGGCGGCCAGCGCCAGCGCGTCGCCATGGGCCGCGCCATCGTGCGCGAGCCGTCTGTGTTTCTGTTCGACGAGCCGCTGTCCAACCTCGACGCGCAATTGCGCGTGCAGATG
>NZ_RZOM01000153.1:0-8335 GCF_003999175.1 Mesorhizobium sp. M7A.F.Ca.ET.027.03.2.1
TTGCCAAGCACATCGCGGAACGGGGCGCCGAGCTTTGGATGAAGGATGGCGGCGGCATGTTCGAGTTCGCCATCGGCGCCGACGGCGGCGGCCTTGCCGAAGCTCTCGACCCGGTCGCCGGCAATGCCCAGAGCAGCGACGGCACGCTTGGGCAAGATATCGCCCAGGGCTTCGCCTATGGCGCTCAGTGCCGACAGGTCCTCGACGTAGGTACCCGCATAGGGGTTGCGGATCACCGCGATGGCTGCGGCACGCCGCGTCGGCGGATCGACGGGCCGTCCGCCTTCGATCCGGGTTTCCTCGACGATGGTGATGATACGGCGGATTTCCGGGTTCATCGCAATCCGTCCTCGCCCTTGATGTCGGCGGCGGCAAGACCGCCGACCCGTGCATGAACGCGTGCGCCGGTGGTCATGGCCAGGATGACGGCCATTTCGTCGCCGCGCGGCGCATCGGCAATGCCTATCTCGATCGCATCGAAATGGCTGCGCACATAGGAGGCGTTTATGTGCGTGATCGGGATGTCGATGCGCGTTCCGGGGCCGCCGACCTTCTTGGTCGAAGGTACGATCGCCTTGGCATTGCCGAGCAGTTCGCGCATCGCGTAGCCGCCCGGATTGTGCCAGAGCGCGCCATGTTCAAGCTCGCCGGTGGCGCCGACTATGGCACCCTTGCCATAGCCTTCGATGGCCTGGCCGCCTTCACCAATGGCGTCGATCAGGCGCCGGGCCATATCGAGACCGAGCGGCTTCAGGTCTTCCATGAAGCCGGTGATCTCCTCGACATAGCGTCCGGCAAAAGGGTTGGCGATGACCGCGACGACCGCGCCTCGCTTGAGCGGGCGTGCCGCGTGGGGTCCGCCCTCATGGAATATCTCTTCGACCTGAACCAGAAATTTCCTGACCACCACAGCCGGCATTGTTTCGCTTCCTTCATCCCGTCGTTCATGAAAACTCATTAGAGTATCAACAATTATGCCCGTCGACATTTGTCAAGCGCAGACGTCGAGCACGTGGGCGAAGGGCCAAGAAAACTGCATCGGATGACGATTGACAGCCTGTTAAGCCGCTCCTAAACTCATATGACCATCAACGAACTCGCCGTTGTTACGGCGATATGTGGGGGATGGTCAAAGCGTGGCTTCGAAAGCTGAAAAAAGCTGAAGGGGAATGACATGAAAAGGGCGCTCAAGAGTTTATTTCTGGCCGGCACGATGCTTGCCATTTCGTTCGGACCGGCCGCCGCACAGGCCAAGGTTTCCGTGGCCGCCATCTCGGGATATTTTGCACAGGGTTTTGGCGTTTCGATCGTCAACGGCCTCAACAAGGCCAAGACCGATTTCGGCATCGACCTCAAGCTGGTCGACACCGGCAATCGCGCGCTCGACTACCAGCAGCAGTTCGAGAATCTTGCCAAGGGCAAACAATATGACCTCATCTTCGTGATGGGCTGGGAGCTGGTGGACTCGCTGCAGAAGGTCAGCGCCGAATATCCCGACCAGCGCTTCGTGTTCATCGATGGCGTCCTCGACAACCCCAAGATGATCTACGCCAATTTCGCCGAGGAGCAGGGATCCTTCGTGGCCGGCGCGCTTGCCGGCATGATCGAAGCCAAGGGCACCGCCTTCGACAAGATCGGCGATGGCAAGGCGATCGGCTTTGTCGGCGGCCGCGATATTCCGGTGATCCGCAACTTCCTGGGCGGCTACGAGCAAGGCGCCAAATATGCCGCGCCCGACGTCAAGGTAAACTCCGTCTTCGCCGGAACCTTCGACGACCCGGCCAAGGGAAGCGAACTTGCCCAGGCGCTTTACGGCCAAGGCTCCGATATTGTCTACAACGTCGCCGGCCCGACGGGTGAAGGCGTGATGCAGGCAAGTGCCGCGGTCGACAAATATTCGATCGGCGTCGACATCGACATGTGCGGCTCGGCTCCCGGAAATGTGCTCGCCAGCATGCTGAAGCGCGGCGACATCGCCGTCTACACGCTGATCAAGGATGAGGTCGAGGGCCGCAAGATCACCGCCGGCACCCGCACTTTCGACCTCGCCTCGGGCGGTGTCGAGGTCAAGGTCTGCGATGATATTGCCCCAAAGATCCCCGCTGACGTGACCGCCAAGCTGGACGAGATCAAAAAGGGCATCGTCGACGGCAAGATCGTGATCGCCAAGGCAAAGTAAGCCAACAACAGCGCCTCCCTCCCAAGAAAGCGCTACACTGATCCGCCGCGGCTTGCCGCGGCGGATCAGTGTCCAATCTGCGAGAGCCACGTTGTCGAACACGCCGGGGTCGCCGACCCTCCACAGCAATGCCGCGATGGCCGTCGAGTTGACTGGCATCACCAAGCGTTTTGGCGCATTCGTCGCCAATGACGGCATCGACCTTGCGGTCCGCCGCGGCGAGATCCACGCCATCATCGGCGAGAACGGTGCCGGCAAGACGACGCTGATGAACATCCTGTTCGGCCTCTTGCAGCCGGACGAAGGCTCGATCCGGCTGAACGGTGAAGAGATCGTGATCGCCGATCCGTCCGTGGCGATAAAGGCCGGCCTCGGCATGGTTCACCAGCATTTCAAGCTGGTTCCCTCGCTCTCGGTTGCCGACAACGTCTTTCTCGGTATGGAAATCCGTCGCCATGGCCTGATCGACCACGCCGCACAAATTGCGCGCACGCGCGACCTGTCGAAGCGCTTCGGCCTGCAGGTCGATCCGACCGAGCGCGTCGGGCTGCTCTCGGTCGGCATAGAGCAACGCATCGAAATCCTTAAGGTCCTGGTGCGCGGCGCGCGCACCATCATCCTCGATGAACCGACCGCCGTGCTGACGCCGCAGGAAAGCCGTGAACTGTTCCAGACACTGCGCAGCTTCGTGGCCGAAGGCATGACGGTGATCTTCATTTCGCATCACCTGGAAGAGGTGATGGAAGTGTCCGACACGGTGACGGTGCTGCGCAACGGCAGGAAGGTGGCGACCCGGCCGACGGCCGAGCTCAGCAAGGACGAGTTGGTGCACATGATGGTCGGCCGCGAGGTGAGCTTTGACCGCCGGCCGCGCGCTTCGCTGCACGGCGACGTGGTGCTCGAAGTCAAGGATCTGTGGGCGCGCGACGATCGCCTGCTGCCGGCTCTTCGCGATGCCAGTTTCACCGTCCGCTCCGGCGAGGTGGTGGGGATCGCGGGTGTGGCCGGCAATGGACAGACGGAGCTGGCGGAAGTGCTTTCGGGCTTGCGACCGGCAAGCCATGGCGGGGCGTGGCTGAAGGGCCGGAATCTCACCGCGCTCTCCCCCGCCGCGATCCGCCAGGCAGGCCTCGCCCATGTTCCAGGCGACCGCATGGTGCGCGGGGTCGATCGCAACGCTTCGATAGCAGCCAACACCCTGATGGGCCGCCAGCATCGCGCACCATGGAGCCGCGGTGGCATGCTCAACTGGAATGCCATAAATCAAAACGCCGAAACGCTGATCAAGAGCTTCGACATTCGCACGCGCGGACCGGGCGATGCGGTCAAGCGGCTTTCGGGGGGAAACATCCAGAAGGTCGTTCTGGCGCGCGAATTCACCAACGGCGCCGATTTCCTGCTGATCGACCAGCCGACGCGCGGCGTCGACATCGGCGCCCAGGAGGCCATTCATGACGAGATCATGCGCCAGCGCGCCGCCGGCCGCGCAATCCTGCTGATTTCCGTTCAGCTCGACGAACTGGCCGCCCTTGCCGACCGCATCCTGGTGATGTTCAACGGGCGGATCATGGGCGAGGTCGCCGGCGACGAGGCCGACGAGGAGCGCATCGGCATGATGATGGCAGGCGTGGCCGCGCCGGAATTCGCCGCGGAGACCGCATCATGACAGACCATTTGCGTGCCGTTTCCGGCCAGATCATCGCCGTCGGCGTGGCGCTGCTGATGGGCGCGATCATCATCCTCATGGTTGGCGAAAGCCCGGTGCGTGTGTTCATGACGCTGTTGCGCGGCGCCTTCGGCGATCAGGAGAAGATCGCCGGGACCTTGCTGCAGACGACGCCGATCCTGATCTGCGGTGTCGCCGCCTGCATCGGCCTGCGCGGCGGCATGTTCAACGTCGGCATCGAGGGCCAGCTGTTCCTCGGCGGCTTCGCCGCCGCGTGGGTCGGCTTTGCCATGCCCCTGCCCGCGGGCATTCACACGCTGGCCGCGCTGGCGCTCGCGGTCGTGGCAGGCGCGGCCTGGGTCGCCCTCCCCGCCTACTTCCGCGCCCGCTACAACACCAACGAAGTCGTCTCGACGATCCTGTCGAACTACGTGGCGGTGCTGCTCACGTCCTATTTCACCATCTTCGTGTTCAAGCGGCCGGGTGGCTGGTCGGAGACACCGCCGATCCTGGCGACATCCTACCTGCCGGAGATCTTCACCTTTTCGCGGTTGAACTGGGGTCTGGTCATTGGCCTGGTGCTGGCGGTCGGCGCAGCCCTTGTCTTCCGCTACACCAAATGGGGTTACGGCGTCACGATGGTCGGTTCGGCGCCGAAATTCGCCGAATATGGCGGCGTCAACGTGAAACGGCAGGGTTTCCTGGTCCTGCTGCTTTCGGGGGCCGTCGGCGGGCTGGCCGGCGGCGTCGAGACGCTCGGCGTCCATCACCGCTTCATGGAAGGATTTGCCCCCGGTTTCGGCTTCGACGGGTTGATCGCCGCCCTGCTTGCCAATGGCTCGCCTGTCGCCACCATCTTCACCGCACTGTTCTTCGGCGCCCTGCGCAACGGATCGCTGCTGCTCGAGGTCGACACCAGCGCGTCGCGCGAAATCATCACCGTGATCCAGGCGCTGATCATCCTCAGCGTGTCGGCCCAGGTGCTGGTGAGAAAGCGTGGCGACAGCCAGGCAGGGGAGCGGCGATGGAAATTCTAGACAAGCTCATCAACGTCGCGCTGATCGCGGCGACGCTTCGCACCACCGCGCCCATCCTTCTGGTCGCGCTTGGCGGCTCGTTCACCACCAAGGCCGGCATCTTCAACATCGGCCTCGAAGGGCAGATGCTGGTCGGCGCCTTCTTCGCCGTCCTCGGGTCGATCTGGACCGGTTCCGCGCTGGCGGGGGTCGCCTGCGGCGTCGCGGCGGCGCTCGTCTTCGCCCTGGTCTTTGCTGTCCTGGTGGTGAGCTTCAAGGCCAATGAAGTGGTCGTCGGGCTGGCGCTCAACATCCTGGCCGGCGGCATGACAATCTCGCTGATGAAAGCGATCTTCGGCACGCGCGGCTCGATCGTCGGTCACGGCATCGTCGGCCTGCCGAAAGTCCAGCTGCCCGGTGCCCGCGACCTTCTCGGCTCGTGGGCGCCGCTGATCTCCGGCTTCACGCCGCTCGTCTATGTCGCCTTCATCGCGGTGCCGCTGCTGGTCGTCTGCTATACCAGGACGCGGCTCGGCCTCTATATCCGCGTCGTCGGCGAAAAACCGGAAGCCGCCGAGGCGCTTGGCATCTCGATCACCCGCGTCCGCTATATCGCGTCCCTGCTGTGCGGACTGCTGGCGGGCCTCGCCGGCGCTCACCTGTCACTCGGCTACATCACCATGTTCACGGAAAACATGTCGTCGGGCCGTGGTTTCATGGCGGTGGCAATCCTGATCTTCTCCAATGGCGATCCGCTGAAGGTGCTGGCCGGCTGCCTGCTGTTCGGCTTTGCGGATGCTTTTTCGTTGCGCCTGCAGACGTTCGGCTATCCCTCCTACCTGGTTCTCACCGTCCCCTATGTCGTCGCGCTGATCGCATTGTTCGCGCTGTCCTACCGGGCGCGTCCGAGGATTATCGCGGAGACGCTGGAATCGATGCGTAAGCTGCTGTCGGTGGACAAGAACGCCGAACCCGGCGGCAAAAATCCCCAGTGAAGGAAGCCTTTATGGAACGCATAATCCTCGACGTGGATTCGGCCGGCGACGATATTCTCGCCGTGCTGTTTGCAGCGGTCAGTCCGAAGCTGCGGCTCGAGGGCGTGACCACCGTGACCGGTGCCGCCGGCCCGATCGAGCAGGTCACCAACGTCGTCCTCAACACGCTGACGCTCGCCGGGCGTGACGATATCCCGGTTCACGCCGGCGCGTGGCGGCCGATCGTCGGCAACGCCAAGGCCGACATGGAGGCGCCGGTGCATTTCGAAAAGCGGCTTGTTGCCCGTTTCGGCGATCGCCTGAAGAAGTTCAACCCGCCGGCGCCGACGCCGGTGCGGCAGGCCACGTCGGGACATGCGGTCGATTTCATCATCGGCACGGTCATGGCCAATCCGGGCGAGATCACGCTGGTGACGACCGGCCCGCTGACCAATGCGGCGATGGCGCTGTTGCAGGAGCCGGGATTGACCGGTGCACTCAAGCGGCTGATCGTGCTCGGCGGCAATTTCCAGACGCCGGGCAACATCACACCCCTGTCGGAGTACAACATCTGGGCCGACCCGGAGGCCTCGCGCATCGTGCTGAACGCCGATGTCGAGAAGATCCTCGTGCCGCTCGACATCTGCGAGGACAACCGCGTCGCCGATTCGATGCTGACACGCGACGACATCGCCGACATGCAGGCCGTCGCCAGGGACAATCCCGTCCTTGAGATGATCGCCGACAGCTTCCCGATCTACATCGACATCTGGCGCGAATTCTTCGACCTCGTCGGGTTCCCGATGGACGACGTGATCACCGTGGCGCTGGCTTTCGATCCCGGCCTGGCGACGATGACCGAGCCGCTGTTCGCCGACGTCGTCCTCGACGGCAGGCTGGCGCGCGGCCAGACCGTCGCCTATCGCGGCCGGCAATTGCTGCCCGGCGGCGGGCCCAAGACCACCCGCATCTGCACCGGCCTGGACGGCCGGCGCTTCCTCGACGGCTTCAAGAAGACCATAGCGCGCTACGAGCGGGCGGCGTGAAAGACGACATGATGATCAAGCCAACTCCTATCCTGTTCGACTGCGACCCCGGCCACGACGACGCCATTGCGCTGGTCATGGCGCACCGCTCCCCGGCCATTGAACTACTCGGCGTCACCACGACCTGCGGCAATGCGGAGGTCGAGAAGACGACCGCCAATGCCTTGCGCATCCTGGAGTATATCGGCGCCGGCGACGTGCCTGTCGCGCAGGGCTGCCACCGTCCGCTGGCGCGCCCGCTGGTGCTCGGCACCGCCGATGGCCCAAGCGGCCTCGAGGGCTCGCCCTACCTGCCGCAGGCGACGATCAAGCCGGTCGACCAGCATGCCGTCGATTTCCTGGCCGACAGACTGCGCGCCGCGCCCGAACCGATCCTGGTCGTTGCCACCGGCCCGCTCAGCAATATCGGCCTGATGATCCTCAAGCATCGCGACGTGCTGCCCAAGATCAAGGATCTGATCTGGATGGGCGGCGTGTTCTACCGCAAGAGCGAGATCATCACGCCGACCGAGTTCAATGCGTTCTGCGACCCCGAAGCGTTGAAGATCGTGCTGGATAGCGGCGCGCCTATCCTGATGGTCGGCCTCGACGTCACCATGCAGGTGCTGATCGAGGCGCCGCAGTATGCCGAACTCGCCACCATCGACACGCCGCTCGGACGGCTCGTCAACGACTGGCTGCTGTTCTACGAGAAGCTGCACCGCAACTCGATGGGCGTCGGCGGCGCCATGCACGATCCGCTCGCGCTGGCGCTGGCCATCGACCCGACCTTGGTGCGCACGCGCCCTGCCCATATCGGCGTCGATCTGTCCGGCACCTACGCCTTCGGCGCGACCATCGCCGATTACTGGGGCGAGCGCGGCGAAAAGGACAATGCCCGCATCGCCCATGAGGTCGACGCGGACCGCTTCTTCAAGCTGATGTTCGATCTGCTGCGGGACTGAACGGAGCGCGAGCTGCGCCGGCAGCGCTTCAAGATAGGAATTTTTTCTTGACTCCCTGCACTCAGCTATGGTACATTCTTGCCTATGGTGCAGATTTGCGCCAGTGACCCGCCTTGAGAGCCGCGAAATACAGGACCGGCAGGATCAGGAGCGCGCTCGTTGTTTGGCCGTTGAGTGCCAGCTTTGGTGACAGCAATCCACCACACAGATCACCGCTACCAACGTAGTGACGATAAAGATGGGATGAGCATCGGAGTAGTCCGCTCGTAGGCTTCGTAATCGGGGAAAGTTTGTCGCAGGATGCTCTCCTCATTCCGGGCGCGTCGATATTGCAAGAGAAATTGGAGCGCACCTAGCGCGACCATCAATGCGGAAAGATGCGAAATAATGACCCCGGAAACGAATATCGCCTCACAGATATAGAGTGGATGGCGAACAACAGCATATGGACCTGAAGTAACAAGCTTGCGCGCAGTGGCCATGATGGAGAAAGTCCGTCCAAGCCAGTAA
>NZ_RZOM01001540.1:0-983 GCF_003999175.1 Mesorhizobium sp. M7A.F.Ca.ET.027.03.2.1
TCATAGAGCTGTTGCCGGGAGATCCCGAGCAGATTTGCAATTTCCACCTTGGTCTTTCCAGTTGCCGGGATAAGGTCCTTAAGCAGCGCTCCCGGGTGGGAGGGACAACGCTCAATAGGACGCGTCGGCTCGTGCACGGTCATAAGTCGAACTTCTCCAGTCTGGCCGCCTCAGTGATATTGCTCGAAATCGACGCGGGCGGCGTCCTTGCCGTCGAACTCGAATGTGATGCACCACGGGCCGTTGACATGGACCGTGTAGCGGATGGGATCGAAGCCTTTCAGCGGGTGGAAATCGAAGCCGGGGAGGTTCATCTCCTCCGGCTTCTCCGAAGCTTCCAGGCGGTCAAGCCGGACAAGAATGCGCTTGTGCATCTTGGCGTCGATCTTGCCGGTCTTTCCGGTTCAGGTCCGACAGCGCCTTGTTCTTGAAGGACTTGATCATCGATATGTGTAAACAGATTGCTTACAAAAAACAATGTCTGTAAGCAAATAATTTACATGCCAGTCGACCTCCGTTGGCCTCATCCTGCCGTTTCGGCCACTGAGCGGAAGAACTCCTCGGGGGCCTCGACTTCGGTCAGCTTTCGTTTGTCGATCAGCCAGAAGCGGTTGCCGATGGCGCGGATGAAGGAGCGGTCGTGCGAGGCGAGCACGCAGCTGGCCTGATGCGCCAGCAGTTCCGCTTCCAGCGCTTCCTGGCCGTCGATGTCAAGGTGGTTGGTCGGCTCGTCCAGCAGATAGAGGTTGGGATTGGCGAGCCTCAGCGCCAGCATCATCAGCCGTGCCTTCTGGCCGCCGGACAGCACGCCGATCTTTTTCTCCTGCATCTCGATGACCACGCCGGCGCCGGCCAGCAACGACCGTGCGCGCTGCTCGCCGACATCGTAGCGGCGTGAGACCAGCGCCAGCGGCGTGTCGTCGCCGCTGATGCCGGATAGCGCCTGATCGCTGTAGCCGAGCACCGTCGACGGCGTCACCTTC
>NZ_RZOM01001541.1:0-978 GCF_003999175.1 Mesorhizobium sp. M7A.F.Ca.ET.027.03.2.1
CCCGCCTTGCCCCTGACGATCAACACACCGCCGTTCATGCCGGCCAGTTCCCCGACGAGCGGCGCACCGAGGTGGTCGCCGGCATTGCCTGTTATCTCAAGCCTGCCCCCACGCATGCCGGAGCCGGCGTATGGACCCGCATTGCCTTCGATCGTGAGCTCCCCACCGCGCATGGCGCGCCCGGCCTGGGCGCCGGCATTGCCAACGAGGCGAACCGACCCGGTCCGCATGCCTTGCGCCACAAGGTCAAGGCGCGTGCTTCCGCCTTCGAACACGATGCTTGTCGGATCGCTGCCGGCGACGCGAAAAATGTCGCCCACCTTCGATCCGTGCTTCGACATGCCGATCTGGATTCTTTCGACGTCGCGCCTTTCGATCCCGGCCAGCCGCTCCGGCGTCAGCAGCGACAGGTCAAGGCGCTCCGGCGGCTCGTCAACCAGGGTGAAGGTCAGCGCCTTCATGGCAGCATATCCTTCAGCGAGTAGATGAATTTCCCGAGCTTGCCGCCGTAATTGCCGGCGCTGATCCGAACCGCGCCTCTTTTCGGGCCGAGTTCTATGACAGCCTTGATGCCTGCCTTCATCGCGGCGGCAACTGCATCATTGGTTTCACCATCGATGACGATTTCCAGGACGGCGTTGATGTCGGGACCGAGCTCACTCGCGACGACGCCGCGCAGCGTTGGCGCGTAGGCTTCGTTGGCCGAAGCGATCATGCCTTTGTATTTGCCACCTATCTTGGAACCCGAACGGGCAATGCCGCCCGGAAACGGCACGATGGCGCCAGGCACCATGCCGATCGCAGCGACCGCGGCCTCGGCAGCGGCCAAAGCGTTGGCGCTGTTTTGCGCCATGACAAAGAAATTGCCGCCACCGACAGCTTCCTTCGTCAGTCCGGTCGTCGCTTCGCACAGGAACTCGCCATCCATAACGGGAATACGCCAGAAATGCCTGTCGCCGATCTTCTTGGAGATTTGCC
>NZ_RZOM01001542.1:0-977 GCF_003999175.1 Mesorhizobium sp. M7A.F.Ca.ET.027.03.2.1
TGCCAGGCATTGGCGGCCATCACCGCGGGCAAGGCTGGTGCCGCCGGTATCGATCCGGCAAAAGCGGCGGTCGCGGCAGCCGGCTGTGCGGCGGGATCGAGCGGCAGCTCGGCCGTCTGAACGGGGGCGATCCCTGATGATTCCGGCAGCACCGAAACTGTCTCCGGCAGCGGCACGGTGAAACCGGCGTCAGTGCCGGCGGCGGTCGCTGTTTCGGTGAGAGCAGGCGCGGGCTTCATCTGCGAGGTCGACGTGCAGCCGCTGATGCCGACGGCGGCCAGGATCACGCCGATCGCGATAAGGTTGAGTTTTGCTGGCAAGCCGCGCTCGGGTCCGGTTTGTCGGGTTGTTAAGAAATTCCTTACACCAGCGATTCAGGCCGGGCAATCGGGGCGATCAGGTGGTTTTCGGGTGGCGAGACGCAGGCGGTGATGCCATATTGTTCCGGATATGTACCGGAACGAATCCCGGATTTCGCCACTTTGCGGGAAGGAACGCATCATGGTCACGACAGTTTCGATCACGGCCGGCCACGCAGTGTTAGAAACAGTGATCGGTTTCATGGGCATTGCCTGGAGCGAAAAGGGCCTGATCCGGCTCTGCCTGCCCGAACGCAGCCGCGAAACGGTGGAGCGGCGCCTGCTGCGCCATGGCGGCGTTTCCAGTGCCACGGCGCAGCCGCCATGGGTGGTCGAGCTGATCGCGGCGATCAAGGCCTATGCGGCGGGCGAGGACATCGATTTCTCCGCCGTGCCGGTCGATCTCGACGGCGTCGACGATTTCCGCCTCGCCATTTACGACGCCGCGCGAAAACTCTCCTTCGGCGAAACCACCACCTATGGCGAGCTGGCCAAAACCGCCGGCCATGCCGGGCTCGCCCGCGAAACCGGGGCCGCTCTTGGCTCAAATCCGGTGCCGCTGGTCATCCCTTGCCATCGCATCCTTGCCGCCGGCGGTTTTGGCCAGCTCGCCATAGG
>NZ_RZOM01001543.1:0-977 GCF_003999175.1 Mesorhizobium sp. M7A.F.Ca.ET.027.03.2.1
GCTACAAATACTGCGCGATATGATGATCATACGCGAATTCGAGACGATTTTGGCTTCGCTAAAGGCAAAGGGGGCATATTGCGGCATTGAGTTTAACTACAAAGGGCCGGCTCACCTTTCGATCGGGCAAGAGGCTGCTGCCGTCGGAGCGGCTGCCTCACTCGAGCCGCATGACCATATTTTCGGCAGTCATCGCAGCCATGGCGAGTTCATCGCCAAGGGCCTTTCGGCGATCCGAAAGCTCCCCGACGATGCCATGCGTCTCATCATGGAGAGCCATGAGCGTGGTGCGCTTCTCAGGACCGTGGAGACCTCTCTGCAGGGTCCGAAAGGAATCGAGACCGCGGAGAATTTTCTATTGCTCGGCCTGCTTGCAGAGATATTCATGCGCTCAACCGGTTTCAACCGGGGCATGGGCGGGTCAATGCATGCCTTTTTCCCCCCCTTTGGAACTTATCCGAACAATGCGATTGTCGGCGCGTCTGCCGGAATAGCCACGGGGGCCGCATTGCGAAAGAAGCTTGCGGGGGCCAGCGGCATCACTGTGGCCAACGCGGGCGATGGCTCTACTGGCTGCGGGCCGGTCTGGGAAGCGATGAATTTCGCCGCCATGGCACAATTCGACACGCTGTGGGCGGATGCTTTCAAAGGTGGTTTGCCGGTCCTGTTTTTCTTCAACAACAACTTTTATGCGATGGGCGGTCAGACCATCGGTGAAACAATGGGATGGGACCGCCTGTCTCGCATAGGGCTGGCGGTCAACCAGCAAGCCATACACGCGGAAACCGTCGACGGAACAAATCCGCTCGCCGTTGCTGACGCCGTTGCACGCAAGCGCGAGCTTTTGGTCCAGGGCCGCGGGCCAGCCTTGCTGGACGTCGAATGTTACCGCAGCTCGGGTCATTCAACGACAGATATCAACTCTTATCGGACGAAGGACGAGATGCAGGCATGGGAACAGCATGATCCTATCATTC
>NZ_RZOM01001544.1:0-974 GCF_003999175.1 Mesorhizobium sp. M7A.F.Ca.ET.027.03.2.1
CATCCAGCTTCATGGCTCTAGATTCCATCTATTTTGGAATTAATGGCACTCAATGCCGAACCTAGTTGAAGTACAACAATATTCGCAACCATATTGCGGAGAATTGTGGGTATGTTTGCCGCCAGTGTCATGAGAGTTCAAACGCAGGGCAGCGGCGGCCGCGAGGCGCGCCAGTGGAGACACATGAGCATTTCACAGGCAGTCGAGGCGGCGGGCAATGGTTCGCGATCCGAATTCCGCCGTGGCGTGGCGTCCTGCGCGCCGGTGCTGTTCGGCACCATACCCTATGCGCTGGTGCTCGGCGCCCAGGCCACGCAAAAAGGGCTGAGCACGGTCGAACTGTCCGCGATGACAGGGCTGAATTTCGCCGGCGGTTCGGAATTCGCGGCGATCCAATTGTGGACGTCGCCGCCGCACATCGTGCTCATCGTCGCCATCACCTTCCTGGTCAACAGCCGTCATTTGCTGATGGGTGCGGCACTAGCGCCGTTCCTGCGCCACCTGCCGCGGCGCAAGGTGTTTCCGGCGCTTTTCTTTATGTGCGACGAGAGCTGGGCGCTGGGCCTGGCCGATGCCAGACAGCGCACTGCTGCCGGCATCATGCCGGCCTTCAGCCCGCGCTACTATATGGGCGCGGCGCTGGCGATGTATCTCACCTGGGTGGTCTTCACCACGCTGGGTGCCTTGCTCGGTCCGATGCTCGGCGACGTCGGGGCCTATGGTTTCGACATGGCGTTCCCGGCTGTCTTCCTGGTGCTGATGCGCGGCATGTGGACGGGGATGGCGGCGGCGCGACCCTGGCTGGTCAGCCTGGTCGTGGCGGCACTGGTCTATCTCTTCGTTCCCGGCGCCTGGTATGTCGCCGCGGGCGCCATGTCGGGTCTGGTCGCGGCCTGGCTGATGGCGAGTGATGCATGATCGATGCAACGACCTTTTTCACCATCGTGCTGATGGCCGGCGTCACTTATCTCACG
>NZ_RZOM01001545.1:0-973 GCF_003999175.1 Mesorhizobium sp. M7A.F.Ca.ET.027.03.2.1
GGTTAATCGCGGGTCCGCTGCTTCCAGCGCGGTGCGATCGCCGAGCCATCGATGAACTCAAAGCCGCCAGCCTCGTTGAGCGTGTGAAGTTTACGCCCGCTCCATAGCGCACCTGGATTTAAGATGGTTTCAACGACCTGCTCCATGCCGATCAAATCAAGGTGAGAAATGCGTGCGATGCCAAGCGCCGCGCCATAGCTCCTGCGGCAGTCCTGCACCGGGCGCAGCAGGTCGTTGCCGCGCCTGACGATGCGGCCGGCCGGCCGCGCCGAGGCGATGTCGATCAGCACGGGATTTTTGGGATGCGGCGTCCAGGGGCCGCGAAAATTCGGCGCCGACCATAGGTGCAGCGCGTCGGAGAAGGCGCCGCCACCGTCGCGGACGGTGGCGAACAGCCACCAGGCGCCGCCATGCTCGACAAGCGTGGCGTCGCTGGCCACGACACCGGACAGAAGCGTCGCCTCCTTGACCCATCCACCGGGGAAGGCGGTGGCCCGGTAGAGATCGACGGTGCCGTTGGCGCAGCTTTCCGGCACCATCCAGACCTCGCCGTCGCGCTCGAAGACGAAGGGGTAGGAGAGATGGTAGGGCAGATCCAGCACCGGTTCAGGTCGTCCGAGCGGGCCTGCCGGCCCGAAGGGCACGGCGGAGATGATGGCTTTGCCGAGCCGGTGGATATAGTCCTCGATGAACAGGGTCAGCTGGCCCTGGTAGAGGATGGGAAACGGATCGGCGTAGAAGCGGCTGCCATCGTCCGGCAGCTCTTGCCAACCCGACGCCGGATGGGCACGCAGGTCGAACAGATCGGAGCCCCCGGTTTGCCGCCAGCCGACCTTCCAATGCGGCGCGTTGTAGCAAAGGTGATAGATCTTCTGGACGATCCGCCGCGCCAGCGCCTTGCCGGCTCTGACCCCAAGCTTGCCGGCCGAGGGCATTGGCGGCGGGCTGCCTGCCTGCGCCGGCTCTGGCAGAT
>NZ_RZOM01001546.1:0-968 GCF_003999175.1 Mesorhizobium sp. M7A.F.Ca.ET.027.03.2.1
CTATTTCGCCGATGGCGGCCTCGCCGGCGCCGGCACGCTGGCCGACCCGACGACTCTGGACGACGCCGTGACCAAGTCGGGTGCGAACGGCTTTGTCGTCGCGCTTGGCGGCAACGGCAATCTGACGACCGGCGGCGTGACGCTTGCCAATGGACAGACCGTCATCGGCGGCGGCGAAAGCGTCACCGCCAGGCTTTTCGGCGGCGGCACCAGCACCTTCAACCTGGGCGGCAGCGACGGCACGATCCAGGGCACCAACGTCGCCAACCCGGTCATCACGCTGGGCAACGGCAACACGCTCAACGGCATCACCATCACCGGCGGCGCCGACGGCATTTTCGGCAACAACATCACCGGCGCGACGCTGACCAATGTGACGGTCACCGGTGCGGGCGGCAACGGCGCCGACTTCACCGGCAGCTCGACCGGCATCACCGGCTCCAATTTCACCGCCACCGGCAACGGTCTCGACGGCCTGCACATCGACGGCGACGGCACCTACAATTTCACCGGCACGACGCTGCTGCAGGGTAATCTCGACGACGGTCTCGATATCAGCGGCAAGGGCACCTACACCTTCGCCACCGTCAATGCGCAGGACAATACTGACCGCGGCATCACCGTGCAGGGCACGTCGACCGGCGGGACGTTCACAACCACCGGCGGCACCGTATCGGGCAATGGCGGCACCGCCGTCTTCATCGATCCGATCACCGCTCATGTCGTGCTGGACTCGATCAGCCAGAGCGGCGGCACGTCGGGTGTCGTGCTCGAGAATGTCGCGGGCAGCTTCACCGTCAACGGTGCGACGACGATCTCCAACACGACCGGGCCGGCGATCGCCATTTCGGATTCGCCGGCGGCGATCCGCTTCGGCGACATCAACATCACCAATCCCGGCGCCGACGGCATCTCGTTTGCCGGCGTCAATGCGGCGGTGGTCGCCGGCAACATCGTCATCTCCGGAC
>NZ_RZOM01001547.1:0-964 GCF_003999175.1 Mesorhizobium sp. M7A.F.Ca.ET.027.03.2.1
GTCGGAAGCGGAAATCAACTATCTCCGAAAAGCTGCCGAGATCTGCGACGTCACTATGCTCGAACTGGTTGACGTGGTTCGCATTGGCGGATTCCAGCGCGAACTGGTCAGAGCAGCAAGCGATAGCTTCCTTGCAATGGGAGGCGACCGTGGTGCGTTAGGCATCATAACAACCGGCGTCAGCTGGGATGCATTGCATTCGCACGAGCAGTCGGGTCCGATAGAAAAGGACATGATCGTCCACATTGAGCTTTGCACAAAGGTCAGCAGCTATAGCTCGCGCATCATGCGATCAATCATTGTTGGCAAGCCAACGGCGCGACAGCAGACGGTTGCCAGGGCTCTCGTCGACATCCAGGATCGTCAAATGGCTGCGATCAAACCGGGTGCAAGCGCCCGCCAGATCGATGCCTTGGCTCGCGACGCGGTGATGGAGCAGGGTCTTCGCCCAAGCTACGACAATGTCACTGGCTACACACTCGGTTGCTTCCCGGCATCGACACAGATCGGAAGCGAGTTTTTCCATAGCTTCACGCCCGGCGCCGACTGGGAAATCAAAGAGGGCATGGCGCTGCATATGTATCTTTCGGCCGAAGGGCTTGCTTTCAGCGAGTCGCTGGTGGTGCGCGCCAACGGCATAGAGCGGCTCACGAAATCCGATCGCAAGCTATTTGAAGCGGCGAGCTGACCTTATTTGCGCGGCACAGGTCGTTGCTGGCCGAAGCCGTCAAACCAATCCGATTGAGAGGTGGAACGTGCAACCAAGAGGGGCCCCGGTCACTGCAAAGAACCTATTCATGAAATATGGAAGGTTCACGGCTCTTCATGATGTTTCGATTGATGTCGAAGCGGGCGAGTTTCTGGCATTGCTCGGTCCGAGCGGGTCGGGAAAATCAACGATGTTGATGGCCATCGGCGGCTTCAACATTCCGACCAGCGGCGACGTCATCATCAACGATGAAGT
>NZ_RZOM01001548.1:0-959 GCF_003999175.1 Mesorhizobium sp. M7A.F.Ca.ET.027.03.2.1
CTGGTTCTGTGTGCCAAGGGCATCGAAAGCGAGACCGGCGCCTTGCTGTCGGCGATTGTCGAAGAAATCCTGCCGCTCAATCCGGTTGCCGCTCTGTCGGGTCCGAGCTTCGCCACCGACGTCGCCCGCGGCCTGCCGACGGCCGTTGTGGTCGCCGCCCGCGACGAGGTTTTGGCCGCCGATCTCGCCGCCCGCTTTTCCGCCGAAAACCTGCGCTGCTATTCGAACGACGACCTGGTCGGCGTCGAGATCGGCGGCGCCTTGAAGAACGTATTTGCCATTGCCGCGGGTGCCGTCACTGGGGCGGGTCTCGGCGCCAGCGCCCAGGCCGCCATGGTGACGCGCGGCTTTGTCGAATTGCGCCGCATCGGAGCCGCCTTCGGCGCCAGGCCCGAAACGCTGATGGGGCTTTCCGGCCTTGGCGACCTGCTGCTGACCTGCTCGTCCACCCAGTCGCGCAATTTCGCCTATGGCCTGGCGCTCGGCCAAGGCAAGCCGCTTGCCGGATTGCCGCTGGCCGAAGGCGTGCCGACGGCGGCGATCGCTGCCCGCATCGCCACCGAGCGCAACATCGACGCGCCGATCATTGCCGCCGTCGCCGCCATACTGGATGGCACCATCACCGTCCGGCAGGCTGTGACGGCGTTAATGACCCGGCCGCTGAAGACCGAAACCAACGATTGATCCACACGACTTTGAACGATCAGGAGAAAAAGATGCTGTTTGCTGTGATTTGCAAGGACAAGCCCGGAAGCCTGCAGGTGCGCCTCGACACGAGGCCCGAGCATATTGCCTTTCTCGAGGGGTTGAACGGCGACAAGAAGCTGGCATTCGCCGGTCCGTTCCTTGACACCGAAGGCAAGCCCAATGGCAGCCTCGTGGTCGTCGAAGCGCCCGACCTGGCTGGCGCCCAGGCTCTTTCGGCCGCCGACCCCTACACCAAGGCCGGGCTGTTCGAA
>NZ_RZOM01001549.1:0-956 GCF_003999175.1 Mesorhizobium sp. M7A.F.Ca.ET.027.03.2.1
CGTCAGTTCCGGCCAGGAGATGATCAGCACGCCGACCAAGCCGACCGCGACCGCACTCCAGCGATAGACACGGATGGCCTCGCCGAGGAAGATGGAGCTGAACACCACCACCAGCAGCGGCTGCGCGTAGTTCAGCGTGATCGCTTCCGGCAGCGGCAGCCGGGTCAACGCAAAAAAGCCGAGCCCCATGGCGCAGACGCCGACAAGGCCGCGGGCGATGTGGTTGAACGGACGGTTGGTGGTGAAGGCAGTGCCGAGTTCTTTCCTGAAGGCCAGGAAGGCGATGATCGGGAAGATAGCGAAGAAAGAGCGGAAGAAGACAATCTGGCCGGCCGGAACCGTGCCTGCGGCTTTGATGCAGGTCTGCATGCCGACGAAGACCGCCACCGACACGATCTTGAACATGATGCCGGTTAGCGTGTTGTGCCCGCCGGCATCATTGCCGGCTGTGGCCGGGGGGCTGCCGGGGCCTGCTGTCACGCTCCCGACGCTTCTCGGATGGTCGCCCAGATACGCGCCGGCGTTGCCGGCATGTCGATGTGCTTGACGCCATAGGCGCGCCAGAGCGCGTCAGTCACCGCATTGAGTGCCGCCGGCGTCGAGCCGATGGTGCCGGCCTCGCCCGCGCCCTTGATGCCGAGTGCATTGGTGGTCGAAGGCACGTTGCGGGTCTCGAAATGGAAGAACGGGAAATTGTCGGCGCGCGGCATGGCGTAATCCATGAAGCTCGCCGTCAAAAGCTGTCCGTCCTCGCCATAGATGGTGTCCTCGGTCAGTGCCTGGCCGATGCCTTGCACGACGCCGCCATGCACCTGGCCGGCGAGCAGGATCGGGTTCACGGTGACGCCGAAATCGTCGACGATGGTGTAGCGGACGATCTCGGTCGCGCCGGTGTCGGGATCGATCTCGACCTCGCAGATATGAGTGCCGTTGGGATAGGTGCATTCGTCCTGCAC
>NZ_RZOM01000154.1:0-8319 GCF_003999175.1 Mesorhizobium sp. M7A.F.Ca.ET.027.03.2.1
CGCGTAGATCAGGCCGAGATGCTCGAGGTCGCTCATGACGTTGCGGATGGTGGCCGGGGACAGCGAAGACGGCAGGATGCGCGACAGGCTGCGCGAGCCCACGGGTTCGCCGTCCTTGAGATAGGAATCGACGATGCGCCGAAAGATGTCGCGCGAACGCATGTCGAGCGACTGGAGCGCGGGCGACTGCGAAGCGGGATCGACTGCCTTGGTCATACGGCCAAAAACCTCCGGCCCAAGGATACAGACTTACACTGCACCCGCGCAACCCGGTGTCTGTGTGAGATCACCGGGTGTCTTTGTGGGATCACCCGGTGTCTGTGTCAGATCGTCAGGCCATTTTCCTTTGCGCCACGCGTCCCATGCGGTTACAAGCCGGCCAAGATTCCGAAAAATGACAAGAAAGCAGCCTGAATGCGCCCTTCCAAACGCCAATTCGACGAAATGCGTGCCATCTCCTTCGAGCGCGGCGTCTCCAAGCATGCCGAAGGCTCATGCCTGGTGAAGTTCGGCGACACGCATGTCCTGTGCACGGCCAGCCTCGAGGAAAAAGTGCCGGGCTGGATGCGCAATTCCGGCAAGGGCTGGGTGACGGCGGAATACGGCATGCTGCCGCGCTCGACCGGCGAGCGCATGCGCCGCGAGGCTTCGGCCGGCAAGCAGGGCGGCCGCACGCTTGAAATCCAGCGGCTGATCGGCCGTTCCCTGCGCGCCGTGGTCGACCTGCAGGCGCTTGGCGAGCAGCAGATCACCGTCGACTGCGACGTCATCCAGGCCGATGGCGGCACCCGCACCGCATCGATCACCGGCGGCTGGGTGGCGCTGTATGACTGCCTGCGCTGGATGGAAGCGCGCCAGATGGCCAGCGTCGCCAAGGTGCTGAAGGACCATGTCGCGGCGATCTCCTGCGGCATCCATGACGGCCAGCCGGTCATCGACCTCGACTATGTCGAGGATTCCGCGGCCGGCACCGACGCCAATTTCGTCATGACCGGCAAGGGCGGCATCGTCGAGATCCAGGGCACCGCCGAGGGCGAGCCCTTTTCGGAAGAGCAGTTCGCGGACTTGATGGGCCTGGCCAAGAAAGGCATCCAGCGCCTGGTGAGTTTGCAGCAGATGGCGGTGGCTTAGTTTTTAGATGTCGAGTTTGAGCGCCCCCCTCTGGCCTGCCGGCCATCTCCCCCTCAAGGGGGGAGATCGGATGCCATTTCGGTCTTCGCCAATCTCCGGCGCTGCAGGGTGCGCGACAAAGCTGCCAATCTCCCCACCTGAGGGGGGTGAGGCGTGGTCCGCGAAGCGGACGGAAAGCCAATTGCTTGGCTTTCCGAACAACGAACGCCCAGAGCGGCAGCGAAGGGCCGGGGCCGGCAGGCCAGAGGGGGGCGCCTCTTGACACCCTCCGCGATCCTTGAATCCGCTCTCTACGTCACCGATCTTCCCGCAGCGGAAAGCTTCTACACCGACATCCTCGGCCTCAATCTCCTCGGCAAGGTCGACGGCCGCCACCTCTTCTTCCGCTGCGGATCCGGTGTGCTGCTTGTCTTCAACGCCGAGGCGACCAAGATCCCGCCGGCGCCTGACGCCAGGCTGCCGGTGCCGCCGCATGGCGCGGTCGGCCAAGGTCATCTGTGCTTTACGGCGACCGGCGATGAAATCGCCGGCTGGAAAGCCCATCTGGAGGCAAAGAAGATCGCCATCGAGAGCGAATTCGAGTGGCCGCAGGGCGGCCGTTCGATCTATATACGCGACCCCTCGGGCAATTCGATCGAATTTGCCGAGCCACGAATCTGGGGCCTTTGATGCATTCTCTTGATGGCAAGAAGATCGTCGTCGCCAGCCACAATGAAGGCAAGCTGCGCGAATTCGCGGACCTGATGGGGCCGTTCGGCTTCGAAGCGAAGTCGGCCAAGGAGTATGGCCTGCCGGAGCCGGATGAGACCGGCACCACTTTCGAGGAGAACGCCTACATCAAGGCGCTCGCCGCCGCCAAGGCGACCGGCCTGCCGGCGCTGTCGGACGATTCTGGCCTATGCGTCGACGCGCTTGATGGCGCGCCCGGCGTCTACACCGCCAACTGGGCCGAAACCCCGGATGGCAGCAGAGATTTCGGCATGGCCATGCAACGCACCGAAGTGGCGCTGCAGGAAGTCGGAGCCGCCTTGCCGCAACAGCGCAAGGGACGTTTCGTTGCCGTCATCTGCCTGGCGTTTCCCGACGGCGAGGCGGAATATTATCGCGGCGAGGCCGAGGGCACGCTGGTCTGGCCGCCGCGCGGCGAACTCGGCTTCGGCTATGATCCTGTGTTCCTGCCCGATGGCTTCGAGAAAACCTTCGGCGAGATGAGCGCTGAGGAAAAGCATGGCTGGAAGCCCGGCCAGGCCACGGCGCTGTCGCACCGCGCGCGTGCCTTCCAGAAATTCGCCGAGGCGAGATTGGGCTCGGCATGAGCATGCTGCTCGACCGGGCGCCCGGCTTCGGCGTCTATGTCCACTGGCCATTCTGCGCGGCCAAATGCCCCTATTGCGACTTCAACAGCCATGTCCGCCACCAGCCGGTCGACCAGGAGCGCTTTGCCGCCGCCTTCGAGGCCGAACTGGCGACGATGCGCGAGCGCACCGGGCCGCGCGAGGTGACCAGCGTTTTTCTCGGCGGCGGCACGCCCTCGCTGATGAAGCCGGAAACCGTGGCCAGGGTTCTGGACGCCGTGGCGAAGAACTGGACTGTGCCTGACGGCATCGAGGTGACGCTGGAGGCCAATCCGTCCTCGGTCGAGGCCGAACGCTTTCGCGGCTACCGGGCAGCCGGCGTCAACCGCGTGTCGCTCGGCGTGCAGGCGCTGAATGACAAGGATTTGCGCTTCCTCGGCCGGCTGCACAATGTCGATGAGGCCCTGCACGCCATCGGCCTCGCGCGGGAAATATTCCCAAGGCTGTCCTTCGACCTCATCTACGCCCGCCCCGGTCAGACGCCGGAGGCCTGGGCATCGGAGCTGGAACAGGCGATCGGCCATGCCGCCGACCATCTGTCGCTCTACCAGCTGACCATCGAGGAAGGCACGCCCTTCCACGCCCTGCACGCGGCAAAGAAATTCATCATTCCCGACAATGACCACGCCGCCGACCTCTATGCGTTGACGCAGGAGATCACTACGGCGCACGGCTTGCCGGCTTACGAGATTTCCAACCACGCAAGGCCGGGCGCCGAGAGCCGGCACAACCTCACCTATTGGCGCTATGGCGAATATGTCGGCGTCGGGCCGGGCGCGCATGGCCGCTTCGTCGAGCATGGCCGCCGCACGGTGACGATCGCCGAGCGGATGCCGGAAACCTGGGCCAATCTGGTCGAGGCCAAAGGCCATGGCGTCACCGGCGGCGAAATCCTGACGCGTTCGGAAGAGGCCGACGAATTCCTGCTGATGGGCCTGCGGCTCGCCGAAGGCATCGACCTCTCCCGCTACGAGGCGTTCTCCGGACGCGGCCTGTCGAGCGCGCGGCTGTCGATGCTGCAGGGAGAGGGGCTGGTGGCGCCGATCGGCAATGCGCGCCTGCGCGCCACGGCCGCCGGCATGATCGTGCTTGACGCCGTGGTCGCCGATCTGGCGCGGTAACCCTTTGAAGAACGTGCTCTTTGTCTGCAGCCAGAATCGCTTGCGCAGCCCCACCGCCGAACAGGTGTTTTCAACGCGCCGGGATATCGAGGTGGCCTCGGCGGGAACAAACCACGATGCGGACACGCCGCTGACGCATGAATTGGTCGCCTGGGCCGACATCATCTTCGTCATGGAAAAGGCGCACCGCACCAAACTGCAGAAGAAATTCAAGACCAGCCTGAAGAAGGCCCGTGTGATCTGCCTCGATATACCTGATAACTATGAATTCATGGACCTGGAGCTGATTGGCCTTCTGAAGGCACGCGTTTCACGGTATCTCGGTTAAGACCATCCGCAAAGGCCACCGGCATGAACCTGACCGTATCCTCCTGGCAATTCTGGGCATTGCTCTCAGCTGCGTTCGCTGCCCTGACGGCGATCTTTGCCAAGGTTGGCATCGAGAACATCAATTCCGATTTCGCCACCTTCATCCGCACGGTCATCATCCTGATCGTGCTCGGTGCCATCCTGCTTGCCAGCGGCCAGTTCCAGTCGCCGGCCACGATCTCGGCAAAGACTTGGGCTTTCCTAGGCCTGTCCGGTCTGGCGACCGGCGCGTCATGGCTCTGCTACTTTCGGGCGCTCAAGATCGGCAATGCGGCGCAGGTGGCGCCGATCGACAAGCTAAGCGTCGTGCTTGTGGCGGTGTTTGGCGCGGCCTTTCTCGGCGAGCGGTTGTCCGGAGCGAATTGGCTTGGCGTCGCCCTTATCGCGGCGGGCGCGGTGCTGGTCGCCTATCGAGGCTAGTTGCGCGCCGTTGCGGGCATTCTTTGTTTCAAGACGGGTGATGAAGATATCGAAGCGATTGGGCATCGTCCGGTCAGTGCTCCGTCGTGCTATCGGGTTTGTTGTCGGAAAGCCTGACGTTGGTCGGCAAAGCGCTCACGGCTCGCTCTTTGGCCAGGCTGTGCTCGGTCTTGGCAGATAGGCGCTTGTCCCTGGGCGCGGCACCGCGCTTGCGGCCGGCATAGTAGGGCTCGAAAGCGTCCTGTATCTTCAGGCTGTCCATCCTGTCCTCCTCCGGAATCAGGGGGCTAATCTGCCAACGCCGGTTTGGTTCCCCACTGTGGCAAAGGAAAGGCGAATTCCTTACATCGGCGTCAGCTTTTGCAAGCCCGCGTCAGCCGTGCCAAACAGGGCTGAATGGAGAAGTCATCGGTGACCGCAGAGACGAGCAAGCGCAGCTATGTGGTCGGGCAGACCGAGATCGCGGCACGGCCATTGGAGCCGGCGCTCTATCTGGTGGCGACGCCGATCGGCAATCTCGCCGACATCACGCTGCGCGCGTTGGAGACGCTGGCCGCCGCCGACATCGTTGCTTGCGAAGACACGCGGGTGTCGCGCGTGCTGCTCGACCGCTACGGCATTCGCCGCCGCACCACGGCCTATCATGAACACAATGCCGGCGAGGCCGGGCCGAAGCTGATATCGGCACTTCAGGCCGGGCAGAGCGTGGCGCTGATCTCCGATGCCGGCACGCCGCTGGTATCCGATCCCGGCTACCGGCTGGTCGGCGAGGCGCTCGACCACGGCATTCGCGTCGTGCCTATCCCCGGCCCGTCAGCGCCGCTGGCGGCCCTGACGGCATCCGGCCTGCCCTCCGATGCCTTCCTGTTCGCCGGCTTCCTGCCGGTCAAATCAGGGCAGCGGCTGACACGGCTGGAAGCACTGAAGGCCGTGCCGGCGACATTGATTTTCTTTGAATCGCCGCGCCGGCTGGCTGACTCCCTGGCTGCCATGGTCGAAGCGCTCGGCGGCGAGCGCAAGGCCGCTATCGGCAGGGAATTGACCAAGACCTTCGAAGAGATGCGAACCGGCACGCTGCAGGCGCTGGCCGACCACTATGCTGCGGCCGATACGCCGAAGGGCGAAATCGTCGTCTGCGTCGGTCCGGCCGAGGCCAGGGTCGACGAGCCTGAAGACATCGACCGTCTGCTTCTGTCGCTTGCCGCCGAAATGCCGGCCTCCAAGGCGGCCGCGGAAGCCGCGAAGATGACCGGCGGCCAGAAACAGGTCCTCTATCGGCGGCTGCTTGACCTCAGGGAGACTTCTGGAGAAAGCGACAGTGGCTGAGCGCCCAAGCGTCAGCCGCCAAAAGGCCTATCGACGCGGTCATCGCGGCGAATGGCTGGCGGCGGCAGCACTGATGATGAAGGGCTACAGAATCCTTGCGCGCCGCCACCGCACACGCTTCGGCGAGATCGACCTGATCGCGCGGCGCGGCGATCTGGTGCTGTTCGTCGAGGTCAAGGCGCGGCGCACGCTGATGGAAGCCATGGAGGCGATCGGTCACGAATCGGAACGTCGAATAGAAGGCGCGGCCGACATCTGGCTGTCGCGCCAAGCGGACTACGGCAGGCTGTCGATGCGCTTCGACATGGTCGCGGTGCTGCCCTGGCGCTGGCCGGTGCATGTCGAGAACGCGTTTTACGGGAGGAGTTGAGGGGCCACTTACGGGCGTTGCTCGCCCTTCGCTGGCTCCCTGCCCTTCGGGCGTTCAGTCCCTTCAAAAGGTCCACCGGACCTTTTGATCCGCCCGAAGGCGAACCGGGCCTTCACCGTTCGTCGTTCGGAAAGCCAAGCAATTGGCTTTCCGTCCGCTTCGCGGACCACTCCTCACCCCCAGATCATCAACGCCATCAACCCGACACCGCCGACCACCAGCCGCCACCAGCCGAACAGCGCGTAGCCTTTGCGCGAGACGTAGTCGAGCAGGAAGCGCACGACGATGAGCGCCGTGACAAAGGCGGCGACGAAGCCGACGGCGATGATCGGCAGGTCGGCACTGCTCAGCACGTTGCGGTTCTTGAACAGGTCGAAGGCGAAGGCGCCGACCATGGTCGGGATCGCAAGGAAGAAGGAAAATTCAGCGGCAGCGCGCTTATCGACGCCCAAAAGCAGGGCGCCGACGATGGTCGAGCCCGAACGCGATGTGCCGGGAATGAGCGACAGGCACTGGAAAAGCCCGATCTGCAGGTAAAGCCGGGTCGGGAAGCGCTCGACATCGCGGTAGACCGGCTTGAGGTTCATGCGGTCCACCGCCAGCAGCACGACGCCGCCGATGATCAGCATGATGCAGATCAGCCTCGGCGATTCGAACAGCACCGTCTTGATGAAATCATGCGCCAGCGCGCCGATGATCGCCGCCGGCAGGAAGGCGATCAGGATGCCGATGGCGAAATGCCGCGTCAGCCGGTCATGCGGCAGTTCGAGCAGCATCTTCCACAGGCGGCGGAAATAGACGCTGAGGATCGCCAGGATGGCGCCGAGCTGGATCAGGATCTCGAAGGCCTTGCCGGTCGAATGGAAGCCGAGGAAATGACCGGCAAGCAGAATATGGCCGGTCGACGACACCGGGATGAACTCGGTCAACCCCTCCAGCAGGCCGAGCAGCAGGGCTTCGACGATGGTCTGGCTTTCCATGGCTACCTCGGCATTGGCGTGACGGCTGACAGAAGGGCTTGCTTGTCATGGCGTTGAAGTCCCCCTATAGGTCGCAACACCCTGACGGCCCGCTAACCGGGCGGCCAAGACTTACCGGTGCGCCCTGCGATTCGCCAGTGCGCTTTATCATCGCGGAACCATGCTGACGCTTTTCCACCATCCCATGTTCGCCACCTGTCGCTTCGTCCGCCTCGCATTCGGCGAGTATGGCGAGGAGCTGGCTTTGATCGAGGAAAAGCCGTGGACCCGGCGCAAGGAGTTCCTGGCGCTGAACCCGGCCGGAACGCTGCCGATCCTGCTGGCCGAAGGCGACGTGCCGATCGTCGGCGCGACGGTGATTTCGGAATATCTCGATGAAACGCGCGGCGTGCTGAAGCGCGACAAGCGGCTGTTCGCCGAGGACCCGATGCAGCGCGCCGAAATCCGCCGGCTCATCGACTGGTATCTCAACAAGGCTGAAAGTGAAGTCACCCGCCATCTGGTGCGCGAGCGCGTGCTGAAGCCGGTCATGCCGGAAACCGCTGGCGGCGGCTCGCCCGATTCGGGCGCGATCCGTGCCGCGCGCGCCAACATCCGCCAGCACATGAAATACACCAACTGGCTGGCCGGCACCCGCCATTGGCTGGCTGGCTCCAGGGTCACCTATGCCGATCTCGCGGCCGCGGCGACGCTGTCGGTGCTCGACTATCTCGGCGAGATCGACTGGCGCGAGCACAGCGCTGCACGCGAATGGTACACGCGGGTCAAGTCGCGGCCCTCCTTCCGGCCGCTTTTGACCGACCGGGTGCGCGGCCTGTCACCGGTGTCGCATTATGCGGACCTCGACTTCTGACGCCGCAAAACTGCGCGCGCTGATCGACGCGGAGGCGCAGCGCGCCGGCTTCGATGCCGTTGCCGTCACCTCCCCCGATGCGATCCCGCTGGCGCCGGCGCGCCTGGCCGAATTCGTCGCCGATGGCTTTCACGGCTCAATGGACTGGATCGCCGAGACGCTGCAACGCCGCAGTGAACCAATGGCCCTCTGGCCGCAGGTGCGCTCGATCATCGTGCTGGCGATGAACTATGGCCCCGACCATGATCCGCGCGGGCTGCTGGCCAAGCGCGACTCCGGCGCGATCTCGGTCTATGCGCAAAACCGCGACTATCACGATGTGATGAAGGGGCGGCTGAAGGAGATCGCCGGCAAGATCGTGGCGCGCGCCGGGGGTGATGTGAAGGTATTCGTC
>NZ_RZOM01001550.1:0-955 GCF_003999175.1 Mesorhizobium sp. M7A.F.Ca.ET.027.03.2.1
AGGTGGAACTGGCCGACGAAATCGCCCCCGGCTCGCCAGCCGAAATCGAAGCCGGCCTGCAAATAGAAGCCTTGCCGGAACCTGACGTGGCGAAGAAGGCCAGCGCCTGATCTCAACGCGCCTTAGACCGGATGTTGCACCGCAAGGTCGCCACGCCGCTTGCGTCCTTCGTGAAGCTGCCACAGCGAATGCGCAATCAGGGTGACGATCAGGATCGCGCCGCCGATCAGGCTGTTGCGCGTCGGTGTTTCGGCAAAGATCATCCACACCCAGACCGGCGCCAGCACGGTTTCGAGCAGGTAGAACATCGCCACTTCAGGGCCCGAAATGTATTTCGGCCCGGCGGCAAGGCAGAAGAACGCTATCGGCATGATGACGGCGCCGTTGAGGATGATCCACCAGGGCGCCTCGACCTGAAAGCCGGTCTTGGAAACCATGAACGCCGCCAGCCCGAAAGGCAGGACGACGCCGATCAGTGAGGTAAAGCCCATATCCTTGCCGCTGGCGCGCGAGATGGTGATGGCGCAGGCGATCAGGAAGGCCGAACACAACGCCATCAGGTCGCCGAACAGATATCCGGTGCCGACGGAATCGCCGACGATGATGACGACGCCGACAATCATCATGGCCAATGCCGCAAAGGTCAGCGGCCGCGGCCGCTCCTTCAGGAACACCCATGAAAGCAGCGCGGCGAACATGGTTGTGAAGGCCAGGATGAACACCAGGTTGGCGGTCGAGGTGTTGTAGACGCCTGTGATGAACGCAATCGCGCCGAGCCCGTAGATCGCGGCAACGATCAGGCCCGACCAGCCAGGTATCAGCTGCGGCGCATCCTTGCTGAACGAGCGCCAGATGGTCCACATGATCAGTGCCGCGGCCAAGGTGCAGCCGGTGCGCAGCAGCAAGATTGTCCACGCCTCGCCGTGGGCGAGCCGGATCAGCGGGATGTCCACGG
>NZ_RZOM01001551.1:0-953 GCF_003999175.1 Mesorhizobium sp. M7A.F.Ca.ET.027.03.2.1
GGCGATGGTGGAAATCGTATAGCCGAGCAGCACCAGCGCCAGCACGAAGATCAGCACGGCGGTCAGAAGCAGCGACATCGACCCGGTGAAGGGGATGGCGAACAGAAGCTTCGCCGCCGCCAGCACCACCACCACCTGCACGCCGCCGACCGCCAGATAGGGCAGCACCTTGCCCATCATGATCTCGAGCGGGCTGGACGGCATCGCCAGCAGGTTTTCCATCGTGCCGCGCTCGGTCTCGCGCGTCAGCGCGATCGAGGTCATCATCACCATGGTCATCTGCAGGATGACGCCGAGCAGGCCGGGCACGATGTTGTATTGCGAGATGCCTTCGGGATTGTAGCGCCGGTGTACGACGACATCGAGCCGACCCTTGGCGGCCTCGGCGGCGGCTTCCTGCGTGCCTTGCGCCCTCAGCAGCGCCTGGCTGGCGACTGTGCCGAGCGTCGAAATGGCGCCGCTGGCCACCGCCGGGTCGGTGGCGTCCGCCTCGATGAGTATCTGCGGGTTGCTGCCGCTCTCCACCCTCCTGGCGAAATCGGCGGGGATGGTGACGACGAAGGCGACGTCGCCGCGCGATATCAGGAACTCGGCCTCGGCGGCACTTTGCGCGACATGGTCGAAACGATAGTAGCCGGTGGTCTGCAGCGCCGCGACAATGGCACGCGTGTAGGGATCGTTGCTCGTCGCCACCAGTGCGGCAGGCAGGCTTTTCGGGTCGTTGTTGATGGCGTAGCCGAAAAGCACCAGCTGTATCAGCGGCACGCCGAGCATCATGGCGAAGGTGATGCGGTCGCGCCGCATCTGGATGAATTCCTTGATCAGCAGCGCGCCAAGCCGGGCGAAGGAAAAGACGCTGTTCATGCCATGTTGTCCTTCGACCCAGACATGAACTGGATGAAGACGTCCTCGAGGCTGGTTTCACCAGGCGAAACTTTCACGCCCTTGTGCTC
>NZ_RZOM01001552.1:0-952 GCF_003999175.1 Mesorhizobium sp. M7A.F.Ca.ET.027.03.2.1
GGCCTGAACGCTGCCCGCGTCGGCCGGTAAAGCACCAGCGCCAGCACCACGAACTTGGTCAGCAGCGTCGTCTTCGACGCGACGCTTTCCGAGGTGTTGATCAGAATGACCCAGCCCAGCATCGGCAGCCAGATGCCGGGATGGCAGCGGCGCGCCACCTCGAACAGGAACAGCACGAAGCCGAACGTCAGCAAAAGGGTGAAGAAGGCGCCCTGATAGAGGACGGTGCGGATAATCGGGTTCTCGATGCCCTGTTCGAGACCGTTGATGCGGCGCAGGCTGTCGATTAGGTCGACATCCGGCCCCACGATCAGATCGCGTAATTCCAGGTGCTTGAAGAGCTCGAACATCTCGACGCGGGCATTGGCGCTGCCGCTGTCCGACACGAAGCGCTCCAGCAGCGCGTCGAAAAAGCCATAATATGCCGCCACGATGATGACGACCGGCAGCAGCGCGGCAAGCATGAAGCCGAGTGCCGCACCCAGGAGATTGACGCGTCCCCGGCGCAATTTGCTGATGCCCTTGGAAAGCAGGTAGCAACCGCCCAGCACAATCGTCATCACCATCGCCGAACGGCCGCCGAACGCGACAAGTGCCGCGCATTGCAGGCCGATCAATCCTATCCGCACAGGCGTCGACAGGGATCTGGCACCGGAGAGCAGCGCAAGCACGTAGATCGACGTCACCATGGCATTGGCGAGCGGATGTCCCTGCAGAGCGCTCGAGCGCAGATCGGTGGTAAACGCCACGCCGTCGAGGCGATAGGGGAAGATAAGCGTCTTGGTGGCGAACTCGAAAAGGGCAAGCAGCGCATTCGCCGTCATGACAACGTGAACGACGGTCTGCAGCCCGGCGAATGTCCGTTGGTCGTCCTCGCTGAGCATCAGCACCAGAAGTGCCGCGGCCACGAACGTATCGATCATGCCAGCCATGCCGGGCCGCTGCCTGGCGA
>NZ_RZOM01001553.1:0-950 GCF_003999175.1 Mesorhizobium sp. M7A.F.Ca.ET.027.03.2.1
CTTCATCGGATTGGTTCTTTTATCAACCAATGTTATGGCGCATGGTTGGCAGACAACAACCAAGGATGCAAGCCGTGAACGACACGCCAGCCAGCTTTCCGACCACCAGCCGCAACCGCGTCAAGCGCCTGCACGAGCGCGGCAGCTACGACCATGCGGCAGTCTTCGCGGTGCTGGATGCCGGGCTGCTGTGCCATGTCGCCTATACGTTCGACGGCCAGCCCTATTGCACGCCGACCATCCACTGGCGCGAGGACGACATTGCTCTACTGGCACGGCTCGTCGGCCAGCCGCATGCTGCGCAATCTGCGCGGCGGCACGCCGGCGTGTCTGACGGTGTCGCATCTCGACGGGCTGGTGCTGGCGCGCTCGGGCTTCAACCATTCCGCCAATTACCGCTCGGCGATGTGTTTCGGCACGGCGCGGATCATCGATGAGCCTGATGAGAAACTGAAGGCGCTGGCCGGCGTCGTCGACCGCTTCTACCCCGGCCGGAGCGAGACCCTGCGGCCGATCTCGGTGCAGGAGGCCAAGGCGACGACGGTGATCGGCATGCGCATCGAGGAGGCATCGGCCAAAGTGCGCGCCAAGGGCGTCGGCGACGACGAGGAGGATTACGGGCATCCGGTGTGGGCCGGCGTCATCCCGGTGCGGATGGTGGTCGGCGCCGCCGAGCCGTGTCCGAGGCTGCTGCCCGGTGTGGAGCGGCCGCAGAATCTGGCTAGATATGCCGAGGGTGAAAGGCTGGATCGGGCGCTGACGCAGGCGCAACTGACGTATGAGGGCGAGCTGTAGCCAGCAAAGTTAGCGCTGCCCCTCATTGTCCTGCCGGACATTTCTCCCCGTATAGTGACGGGGAGAAAGGGGCCGGCCGCCACGTTGGCGCTTTTTCTGCGACGCTGGCGATTTGGCGAAATCATCTGACACAGCGTCCTTCTCCCCGTCACTAT
>NZ_RZOM01001554.1:0-948 GCF_003999175.1 Mesorhizobium sp. M7A.F.Ca.ET.027.03.2.1
CCGTCGCGCAATTGCAGCAGGCCGGCAAGCGTGCCGCTGGCGCTGGTGTTGCCGCCGGCTCCCGCCGAGATCGGCACGTTGTCGATGTAAACGGCATTGCCGGCGGCACCCGCGGTATAGCCTGCCGACGCCGCGAAGGTGACCGTGCGCGGTATCGTCTCGAACAAAGTCGTGCCGTCGCCGGTGGTGATGACCATGTCATTGTCGCCTCGTGTGAAGGTCGACACTGGGACATAGTTCGAAATCTTCTTCAAAAGCGCGTCGCGCTGGTCGAGCGCATCGGAAACGTCGGTGCCGGAACGGGTTCCGGACATGACCGCCGTGTTGGCATCCTGGAACTGGCTGAGCAGCGAGTTCAGGTCATCGACGGCGGTGGCGATCTGGCCGTCGGTCTGGGTGCGGAAATCCTGGACTGCCTTGGAGCCCTCGTTGAGCGAGCGCACGACCTGTTTGGCGGCGTCGATGACCGAGGCGCCGAGGTTCTGGTTCGACGGCGAGGTGGCGTAGAGCTGCAGCGCCTGCTGCAGGTTGGCGATCGCGGTCGAGGGCGAGGACGCATTGTCGACGCCATTGACCGCGACGCCCAGCTGATCCATGCCGCTGTAGAGCGCGTTCTGCCCGCTCCAAGCCGATAGCGCGCCGAGATTCTGGCGAAACAAAAGCTCGTTGGCTGCGCGCTGGATATCGACCGAACGCGCGCCCGGCGCCGTGCTGGTGACGACGGCCTGGCGCCGCGAATAGTCCGGGTTGGAGGCGTCGGCGACGTTGCGCGAGACAACGCTTGTCTGTCGCGCGGTGTTCATAAGCGCCGACTGGGCGATACTCAATGCGGTAGACAGTGACATGCGGGTCTTTCGCGGGCGACGCCCGTCTTATCTCTTCAGGTTGACAAGGACGTCCATCAGATCGGAACCGGTCTGGAAGACTTTCGAATTGGCGGTGTAGCTG
>NZ_RZOM01001555.1:0-945 GCF_003999175.1 Mesorhizobium sp. M7A.F.Ca.ET.027.03.2.1
GCAGGACAGGGCGCCGGCCGACCCCGCCACCGCCATATCGGGCGATGTCTGGTTCTCGTCGGAAGATCTCCACCCCGGGCCTCGCAAATGATGGTGGTTCGCCAAAATTTATATGTCGGACTGGTGGCTCGTCGCCCGTCCTTGGGCTGAAGTCCGGCCACGACGGCGTGGACAGAAGAACGGGAGCACTGGAATGAGAAAGATCATCTCGGCGACATTCGTCAGCCTAGACGGCGTCATGCAGGCGCCCGGCGGCCCGCAAGAGGATCCGGTCGGCGGCTTCAAGTTCGGCGGCTGGACCTTCCATTACTTCGACGAGGCGGGGAGCGCAGCCATGGATGAACTGTTCTCCAAGCCTTTCGCCCTGCTGCTCGGCCGCAGAACCTACGACATCTTCGCCGCCTACTGGCCGTATCAGAAAGATTCGATCGCGGATGCCTTCAACCCCGCGACCAAATATGTGGCGACGCATCGGCCTGACACCCTCACCTGGCAGAACACGCAATCGCTCGGGCCTGATATCGTTGCGGAGTTGCGCCGTCTCAAGCAGGAGGATGGCCCTGACCTGCTCATCCAGGGATCCGGCGATCTGATCCAGACCTTGCTCGCCAACGGGCTGATCGACGAAATTCGGCTGATGATCTTCCCGCTGTTGCTGGGCAAGGGCAAGCGGCTGTTCGGCGACAGCGCGATGCCGGCCGCCTTCAAGCTCATCAAGTCGCAGGCAACCAGCACAGGCGTCATCATGGCGACCTACGAACGATCAGGCGAGATCAAGGTCGGCTCGTTTGTCACAGGGGAGCCATCCGAGGCCGAGCTCGAACGGCGCAAGAACTGGAAGTAGCAGGACCTGGGTTCCTCGCCCCACGATGAAAGATCGACCCCCACTCCGTCTCGGCTTCGCCGAGCCACCTCTCCCCCGATCGACGGGGTAGAGGAAAGGCG
>NZ_RZOM01001556.1:0-942 GCF_003999175.1 Mesorhizobium sp. M7A.F.Ca.ET.027.03.2.1
GGGCGCTGTCCCTCCAGCCTGTCGGCGCGAGGCGCCCCCCTCTGTCCTGCCGGACATCTCCCCCTCAAGGGGGGAGATCGGCTTGCCTTGCGGCCGCTGCGCCAGGAGGCGCAGCCACATGTACTGGGCGGTGTTGGTGTCCTGATACTCGTCGACGAGGATGTATTTGAAGCGCTTGTGGTATTCCTTCAGCACATCCGGATTGGCGCGGAAAATGCGGATCGGGTGGCAGAGCAGGTCGCCGAAATCGCAGGCGTTCAGCGTCTTCAGCCGTTCCTGATAGGCCTTGTAGAGTTCGCGGCCCTTGCCATTGGCGAAGGCGCGCGCATCGCCCTCGGCGATGTCGGCCGGGCCTTGCCCCTTGTTCTTCCAGCCGTCGATCATCTGGGCGAACTGCTTGGCCGGCCAGCGCTTGTCGTCCAGACCTTCGGCTTGGATCAACTGCTTGATCAGCCGCACGACGTCGTCGGTGTCGAGGATGGTGAAGTCGGAGCGCAAACCGGCGAGTTCGGCATGTCTGCGAAGCAGCTTCACGCCGATCGAGTGGAAGGTGCCGAGCCATGGCATGCCCTCGACATTGCCTTCGCCGATCAGCACGCCAATGCGGATCTTCATCTCGCGCGCGGCCTTGTTGGTGAAGGTCACCGCGAGGATCTGCGACGGGAACGCCTTGCCGGTGGCGAGGATGTGGGCGATGCGGGTGGTGAGCACGCGGGTCTTGCCGGTGCCCGCTCCGGCCAGCACCAGAACCGGACCTTCGGTGGTTTCAACAGCTAGCCGCTGCTCCGGGTTGAGGCCCTTCAGGTAGTCGGGTGCGTTGTTTTGACCGCTGCGGGCAGCCATGGCGCGCGCGGCGATGCCCGACGGGGCCGTGGGCCGCGCATTGGGTTCGTCGAAAAAGGGCATGTCTTCGGAAAAGCCGGACATTGCCCCGAATGTAGT
>NZ_RZOM01001557.1:0-942 GCF_003999175.1 Mesorhizobium sp. M7A.F.Ca.ET.027.03.2.1
CGAAAGACATTTTCCCCTTTCTCGCTGCCGGTGACAATAAGATCGGCGGATCGAGCCGAAATGCTCAGGAAGCGGGTTGGACTGCAAACAGCTTGCCCCCATTCGCTAAAGATCGAAGCAGGAACCAGCCTCTCGAATTCGGCTCGCAGTTCGGCAAGCCGCTTTTCGATTTCCGTGCGCTGGATCTGCATGATCTCGCCTTCGTAGACCATACCGTCGCCAGTCGCGACCAATGTTGGGACATCTGCAGCCGCCAGACCGATGAGACGGGCGCCAAACCGTTCCGCGAGCTCGATCCCCACCTTCACTATGGGCATGGGGGAAGCATCTACCGCGAGGTTCACGATAATCGACTTGTAGGACATTGCAGGCGCCTTTCGCTGGAACCGTCGAATGCGTGATGAATTGCATTCGACAGCTCACGAGGCCTTGATGCACGTCAAGGAACCCGCCAATTGCATCCGGAGGCGAAAACGTCGGCCTCGATCCGTTTTGCGTGTACGGAGAGAAGTGATAGTTAGCCTCTCTTGTAGGCGTATCGAATCCAGGGATCTCAGGTGAGCCAAGACGAAGCGCCTATTTTGTCGGCCGGCGGGATGACGCTTAAGACAGTCTTGTCGCAAATGTTCGAACAGGCTCCGAGCTTCATGGCTCTCATGAGTGAGCCAAATCATGTCTTCGAACTGACCAATACTGCCTACCAACGGCTTATCGGCGACAGGCAAGTGATTGGAAAGTCGGTGCGCGACGCCCTTCCCGAACTCGAAGGCCAAGGCTTCTACGAACTACTGGACCAGGTCTATGAAACGGGTGAACCGTACAGGGGACGGGCCGTGAAAGTCGCGCTTCGCAAGGGCGACGAACCTGCCGAAGAGCGCATTCTCGATTTCGTCTATCAGCCCATCAAGGCCGATGACGGCCGCATCACAGCTATCTTTGTCG
>NZ_RZOM01001558.1:0-941 GCF_003999175.1 Mesorhizobium sp. M7A.F.Ca.ET.027.03.2.1
GCTTTGCCGAAAGCCTGCCATTTGCGCTGGGAATCGACGATGATCTCAGGCTTTTCATCCCAGCGGTTGACCGAGGATTTGACGAGCTCGGCGACATGCGGAACGGTCGGCAGCAGCAGCCGCAGGCGGTGGCCACGCGCACGCAGAATCGACACCGTCTCGCCGAACGGCTCGAGCAGCCGCCGTACCTCGCCACGCCGCGAACCGGGCAGGACGAGCAGGGTCTTGACGCGATCAGGAGAAAGGTCGCGCGGTAGTTCCTGCGCCTTGGCTGCGGCCAGCAAACCCGCATCGTGGGTCAGGCGATGCCCAACATAGGTGCCCGGTGGCCCGCCGAGCCGCTCGAGCTCCTTGACCTCGAAAGGCAGGATGCAGAGGATGTGGTCGACATAGGGCTTCATCGCCACCGCCCTGCCCGGCCGCCACGCCCACACGCTCGGGCAGACATAGTGGATGATCGGAATCGACGGGTTGGCCGCACGCACCTTTTTGGCGACGCGCAACGAAAAGTCCGGACTGTCGATGGTGACCATGCAGTCCGGCTTTTCGTCGGCAACGGTCTTGGCCAGTTGGCTGATCCGCCGCATCAGGCGCGGCAGGTCGCGCAGAACGGCGCTGAACCCCATGAGGGCGATCTCGCCGGCATCGAATGGCGAGACCAGTCCCAGCGCCTGCAAATGACGGCCGCCGAGGCCGACGAGTTGCACCTCGCGCCCCACAGCCTGGCTGAGCGAGCGCACTATGTCGGCACCGAGCAGGTCGCCGGACTCCTCTCCGGCAACGATTGCGATCTTCAATGCCCTGTCAGCCATTGCGCGGCTCCGTGGCGGCACGCAGGCCAAGGACGAACAGGCCGAGTGCATTGGCGCGCGCGATGGTTTCAGGACCTTCGAGGATCAGCGAGCGTCCCGCCTCGACGGCAATGCCGGCGAGTCCGGCCG
>NZ_RZOM01001559.1:0-939 GCF_003999175.1 Mesorhizobium sp. M7A.F.Ca.ET.027.03.2.1
TCCTGGCGCAATCGGTCGGCGGCAGCGGCGGCAATGGCGGCAATGCCTATTCCGGAGCCTTCAGCGCCGGTTTCTACGCATCGGCAGCGGTCGGCGTTTCGGTTGGCGGCGAGGGCGGCGATGGCGGCCCTGGCGGCAAGGTTACGGTCAGGGCGGACGGCAACATCATCGCCGACACCGACGCGGTCGGCTCGGGCGGCATCGTGGCACAGTCGATTGGCGGCGGCGGCGGCAATGGCGGCCGTGCGGCCACGATGGCCGGCTCGGTCAGCAACGGCGTCAATGTCAGCCTCGGCGTGACGGTCGGCGGCTGGGGCGGCGACGGTGGCAGGAGCGACCTGGTGATCGTCGATACCGGCCTCAGCGGCGGCGGCAGCATCGTCACCAAGGGTTACCAGGCTGGCGGCATTCTTGCCCAGTCGGTTGCCGGCAGCGGCGGCAATGGCGGCGATTCCTGGGCGGCGGCTGGCGGTTACGGCGTCAATGTCAGCGTCAACGCGACCGTGAGCATCGGCGGCGGCGGCGGCGACGGCAATGTCAGCGACGATGTGCTCGTCCACAATGCCATGACGGTGCAGACGGATGGCGACATGAGCGCGGCGATCCTTGCGCAGTCGATCGGCGGCGGCGGCGGCAATGGCGGCTCGACCAACGTGCGACCGCCGATCTGGGCGGCGGCCAAGGCGTCAACGTTGCGGCCAACGTGACCGTCGGAGGCGGGGGCGGCACCGGCAATATCTCCGGCGCGGTCGACGTGATCAACACCGGCAATTTGACGACCAAGGGCGATTTCTCCTCAGGCATCGTCGCGCAATCGCTGGGCGGCGGCGGCGGCATGGGCGGATCGAGCAACGCCAAGGCGTTCCACCTTGGCGGCACCAGCGAGACGAGTGTCACCGTCAATGTCGGCATTGGCGGTTCGGGCGGCTCCGGCAACGA
>NZ_RZOM01000155.1:0-8270 GCF_003999175.1 Mesorhizobium sp. M7A.F.Ca.ET.027.03.2.1
GCATAGCGGCATCGGCGGCGATGATGGCGGTGCTGGTCGCCGAGCATTCGGGCTGGGCGGCAGGCTGGCTATGGTCGGCGGCGATTTCGGCCTGCGGTTTCGTCCTCGTGGCCCTGTTGGTCAATGAGGGTCCGCTCGGCAGCGGCGAAGTCGCCCGCGAGCCGGCACTGCGGATGGACCGGTCGTTGGTCAAGGTCATCATCGCCTACGGCCTGTTCGGCTTTGGCTATGTGGTGACGGCGACATTCCTGGTCGCCATCGTCCGGCAAGGCGGCGGCAGCCGCGTCTTCGAGGCCATGGTGTGGATGGTCGCCGGTCTTGCTGGCTTTCCCTCGGTCTGGCTCTGGCAGAAGATCGCGGCCCGGACCGGCCTCTATGCCGCCTATGCGCTGGCGTGCTTCATCGAAGTTGCCGGCGTCACCGCCAGCGTCGCCATCGGCGGCGCCACCGGGCCGCTGCTTGCCGGCGTGCTGCTCGGCGGCACCTTCATTGCCATCACCGCCTTTGGCCTGCAGGCCGCCCGGCAGCAGGCGCCAAGCGCGCCGCGCCGGATCTTTGCCCTGATGACGGCTGCGTTCGGCCTTGGCCAGATCATCGGGCCGGTCGCGGCCGGATTTCTGGCGCAAATGTCCGGCGATTTCTTCCTCGCCTCGATCACCGCGGCGGTCGCGCTGGTCGTCTCCGGGGCCATCACATGGTCGGCTGCGCCAAAATCGCCATGATTGTGGGCTTGCTGTGCCGGGCATCGGGCACAGGCATTTTCTTTCCCACTAATGTGTGACTTTATGCCCGCTGCCGTCAGCTGATTTGCGCCTAGATCGAGGAATTCGCCACAGTGTTCGTATCCTTTTTCCCGCAGCCGAAGCTCTTCTTCTCTTCGGCCGCCGTCTGGAGCCTTGCGGCGATCCTGTTCTGGTTTTTCGGTGGTGAACAATTGGGCGCGGTTTTGGGATTGCCGCCGGCTGCGGCCGGCGCGCCGCCCATCATCGGCATCGCGATCCTCATGTCGCCGCCGTTTCTATGGTTTTATCTCTATTTCGTGTTCTGCGTGGCCGTCTTCTACGCATTCTGGAGCTGGTATTCGCCGCATCCGTGGCAGCGCTGGTCGATCCTGATGACCGCGGTCATCCTGTTCTTCATCTATTTCAATGTGCAGGTCAGTGTCGCCGTCAACGCCTGGTACGGACCATTCTTCGACTATGTGCAGGGACTGATGTCGGGGACTGGAAAGTCGACCAACAGCGAATTTTATATCGGATTGGCGGATTTTTCGTGGCTCGCGCTGGTCGGCATGAATGTGCAGGTGGTCAATGCCTTCATCGTCAGCCACTGGATTTTCCGCTGGCGCACGGCGATGAACAATTATTTCGTCGAGAATTGGAGCAGGCTACGCCATATCGAGGGTGCCTCGCAGCGTATCCAGGAAGACACGATGCGGTTCTCGCAGATCATGGAAGACCTCGGCTCCAGCTTCGTCCAGTCGATCATGACATTGATCGCATTCCTGCCGGTCATGATCCAGTTGCAGGCCCATATCACTGAGTTGCCGATTATCGGCGCGATCCCGCAGCCATTGGTTGTCGCGGCCCTTGCCTGGTGTCTGTTCGGGACGATCTCGGTCATGGTTGCCGGTCTGAAACTTCCAGGGCTGCAGTTCCGCAACCAGCGTGTCGAAGCCGCCTACCGCAAGGAACTCGTCTACGGCGAGGATCATGCGGACCGCGCCCAGCCGGCCACCACCGCCGAGCTGTTCGAGAATGTTCGTCACAATTATTTCAGGCTGTATTTCCACTACATCTATTTCAACGTCGTCCGTTACACCTACCTGCAGGCCGACAACATTTTCTCGCTGCTGATCCTTGGTCCTTCACTGGTGGCGCACAAGATAACGTTCGGCGCGCTGAACCAGATTTCGAACGCATTCGGCAAGGTGACGGGGTCGCTGCAGTTTCTGCTCACGTCCTGGTCGACCATCGTCGAGCTGCAATCGGTCCACAAGCGCCTGCGTGCCTTCGAAGCGACGCTGCAAGGCGAGCCGTTGCCTGAAATCGACCAGCGCTATCTGGCAAGACAGAGCGCCGAGGACCCAGCCTAAGGTTTTGGAAATCGAACCGGGTCGGCGGCTCAGCCGCCGACTGAGACCTGCCTTTGGCCAGCGTCCTGTCGCGAAACATAATCGCGAAAACTGATGCATTCGACATCGGCTTTGACGCAGACGTCGCCGGCAAAGCGCTCCAGCGCGTTCCAGTAGGCGCCGTCATTCATCAGCGCGAAGTGGAAGCCGAGTTCCAGTGGAATGCGTTTTCCCGCATACTGCTTGTCGAAGGCGGCGCGGAAGGCAGCATAGGTCCGGTTGGCGAACTCGCCCGCTTGGCTTGGCCGCTCGAAGCCGCCGGAATGTCTGACATAGAGGTTGTAGTCCATGGCGATCACCGGCCGCGACTTCGGTCCTTCCGGAATCTGCGGCAGCGAAAAGTGCACGATGCCGTTGCTGGCCGTCGGTCGGGCAGGGCCTTGCGAGACGCCGCTGGCATCGAATTGATATCCGGCCGCCGGCAGCGCTTCATAGAGCGCCTTGCCGGTCGACAGATACGGCGCGCGAAAGCCGACCACCGCATGCCGCGCGAAATCGCGCCAGCCCTGTGGTTCGGGTGCAATGCCGTTGATCGCATAGGCGTTCTCGAGAATGTGCTCGAACGAACTGAACTCTTTCAGCCAGTCTGCCTTGCTCCAGTCCTTGCCGTCGAAATGGCCACAGCCATGGCTGGCGATATCGTGGCCTTCATGCGCGGCAAGGCCGATCTGTTCGAGCCGCTCGGTGACTTCCTGCTTCGAGGCGGCAAAGCCGATGTTGGATTTGCCGGCGCCTTTGCCCGGTGCGGTGTATTCCTTGCGTGTCTCCGTCGACAGCAGGAAGACGCAGGAGAGAAAATAGGTGAAGTGTGCGCCGGTGCGCTCAGCCAGTGCCCGGCTGCGTTTCCACTGCGAAATGTCGCGCGCGCTGTCGAACGAGATGATGACGACCTGTTTCGGCTTTGCCGGCGCCGGTGGATCGGCCAAAGCCCCACCGGCAGCGGCGAGTGCCGCAAGCGAAAACGCAACAACGCGGAACGGACGAAGCATAGGCAATCTGATCTTCACTCGGGGAATGTCTGCAAGCCGGCTATCGCCTAAATGTGGCGTGGGTGCGATTGGCCTTTTCGGCTGCCTGTCCGGGGCAAACATCCGTTTGCCCCGGACAATAGGCGATTTTCCGGTTGAACCCCTTCCATGCCGGCAAAATTTCGCTAAAACGCGGGCTGACAAGGCCCGACGGGGCAGGAATGGTTTGATTTGATGTCCGACGACAGTTTTATCCGTGAAGTCAATGACGAGATCCGTCGCGAACAGGCGCAGAAGCTGTGGGACCGTTTCGGGCCCGCCCTGATCGTCGTTGCGATCCTCGTGGTGCTCGGCACCGCCGCCTTCGTCGGCTATCGCTATTGGGACGAGACGCGCGCCAACCGCTCGGGCGATGCGTTCTCGCAGGCACTGAAGCTCGCCAATGACGGCAAGAACGATGAGGCGCTGACTGCGCTCGATCAGTTGGAGAAGGATGGCTACGGCGCCTATCCGCTGCTCGCCCGCATGCGCGGCGCGACCGTCAAAGCGAACAAGGGCGATGTCCCCGCCGCCGTCAAGGATTTCGACGAAGTCGCCGCGGATACGGCCATTCCCCAGGGAATTCGCGACATGGCGCGGCTGCGGGCAGCACTGCTGCTCGTCGACCATGGTTCCTTTGCCGACGTCTCCAGCCGTGTCGAGGCGCTGACATCCGACACCAACACGCTGCGCCACACGGCGCGCGAGGCGCTCGGCCTTTCCGCCTGGAAGGAAGGCAAGACGCAGGATGCGCTGAAACTGTTCGACCAGATCGCCGCCGATGACGGCGCCCCGCGCAACACCCGCGAGCGCGCAACATTGATGTCCGAGCTGATCCGCGGGTCGGGCAGTGCGTCGTGACCTTCAAAGTCGCCATCATCGGCAGACCTAACGTCGGCAAATCGACTCTTTTCAATCGGCTGGTGGGAAGGAAGCTGGCGCTCGTCGACGACACGCCGGGCGTCACCCGCGACCGTCGCGTCCATGCCGCCAAGCTTTACGACCTGCACTTCGATGTCATCGACACCGCCGGCTTCGAGGACGCTGGCGCCTCGACCTTGCCCGGCCGCATGCGTGCGCAGACCGAGATCGCCATCCGCGAGGCCGACCTGATCTTCTTCACCATCGACGCCAAGTCTGGGCTTTTGCCTGACGACAGGACCTTCGCCGAGATCGTGCGCAAGTCCGGCAAGCCGGTCGTGCTGGTCGCCAACAAGGCCGAGGCGAAGGGCGCCCAGGGCGGCATGCTGGAAGCCTGGGAACTCGGCCTTGGCGAGCCGATCCCTGTTTCGGCCGAGCATGGCCAGGGCATGCCCGATTTGCGCGACGCCGTGATCGGCGCGCTCGGCGAAGCGCGCGCCTTCGGCGAAGCAGAAGGCGAAGACGAAGACGTTGCTGCCGGCGAGGTTCTGATCGGCGAGGATATCGCCGATCCGGATGCCGAGCACACCTATGACGACACCAAGCCAATGCGCATCGCTGTCGTCGGCCGTCCCAATGCCGGCAAGTCGACGCTGATCAACGCGCTGATCGGCGAAGAGCGGCTGCTCACCGGACCGGAAGCCGGCATTACCCGTGATTCGATCTCGGTCGACTGGGATTGGCATGGTCGCCGCCTGAAATTGTTCGACACGGCCGGCATGCGCCGCAAGGCCAGGATTCATGAAAAGCTGGAAGTGATGTCGGTGCAGGACGGTCTACGCGCCATCCGGTTTGCCGAGATCGTCATCATCGTGCTCGACGCCACCATCCCCTTCGAGAAGCAGGATCTGCAGATCGCCGACCTGATCATCAGGGAAGGCCGGGCGCCGGTGATCGCCTTCAACAAATGGGATCTGATCGACCATCCCCAGGAGCTTCTGGCCGAACTGCGAGAGAAGACGGAACGGCTTCTTCCCCAGGCGCGCGGCCTCCAGGCCGTACCTGTCTCCGGCGAGACCGGGCGCGGCCTCGACAAGCTGATGGATGCCGTCATCAGGACGCACAAGGTGTGGAACAGCCGCGTCTCGACCGGCAAGCTCAACCGCTGGTTGGAAGGCATCCTGGCGCACCACCCGCCGCCTGCCGTGGCCGGACGCCGGCTGAAGGTCAAGTACGTCACCCAGGCCAAGACCCGGCCGCCGGGTTTCGTTGTCCAGTGCTCGCGGCCCGATGCGATGCCGCAATCCTATGTCCGCTATCTCTCCAACAGCCTGCGCGAAGCCTTCGACATGCCCGGCGTGCCGATCCGCATTGCGCTGCGCACGTCGGACAATCCGTTCGCCGGTAGGTCGAACAAGCGCAAATAAGCGGTCGGGCTCGAATGAGCCCCTTTGCTCGCGGGAATTCTCCGCAAAATTGGCGGGACAGCACCCCCCTCTGGCCTGCCGGCCATCTCCCCCGCAAGGAGGGAGATCAGCAGTTCGTTCTGACGGCGCCTTTCTTGCAACGTTGAAGATTCGCGAGAGCACTCGCGACATCCAATCTCCCCCCTTGCGGGGGAGATGTCCGCAGGACAGAGGGGACGGAACGCGACACTGGATACCTGTTCCGGCTGTCTAAGCGACCTCCTTCAACCGCTCGTCCCGTGGCAGCGCCTGCAACGCCGCCTGCAACAATATGTCGGCCAGCCGCGCTGCCACCGGATCCAGTTCAGCATCCTTCTGGTGCAGCACCAACGCCATTTTGGGCAATGCCGGCAGCCCGGCGATCTCCGGCGTCATCGCGCTGACGCTGGCCGGCAGGCCGATGTCGGTGCGGATCGTCAGCCCCAGCCCCGCCGCCACGGCTGCCCAGATGCCGCCAAGGCTCGGGCTGGAAAAGGCCATCCGCCACGACAGCCCGGCGCGGTCGAGCGTTTCGGTTGCCACCGTGCGCAGAAGGCATGGCGCTTCGAGCGCCACCAGCGGCAGCGGCTCACCGTCGCGCAGGCTGGTCTCGATGCGCTTTGCCGGCCCGATCCAGCGCATCGGCACATCGGCGACATGCTGGCTGTAGGGCAGCGTTTCGCCGCAGTGCCAAGCGAGCGCGATGTCGAGGCTGCCTGACATGACCCTTTCAGCAAGGTCGTGGCTGCGTGCGATCCTGGCTTCGATCTTCACCTTGGGGTGCGCCCGGGCAAATCGGCCGAGCACGTCCGGCAGCACCGCCTCGCCGAAATCTTCCTGCAAGCCGAGCCGTACCCAGCCTTCCAGCTCGACATCATGGATGGCGGATGCCGCCTCGTCATTCAATTCGATCAGCCGGCGCGCATAGCCGAGCATGGTCTCGCCGGCCTCGGTCAAAGCGAGGCCGCGTCCTGATTTGCGGAAGATCGGCGTCGCCGCCTGTTCTTCCAGTTTCTTCAATTGCGCGCTGACCGCCGACGTCGACCGGCCAAGCCGGTCAGCGGCCTTGGCAAAGCTGCCCAGCTCCATACCGGTGACGAAACTGCGCAGGACGTCGAGGTCGAAAGTTACGCGTCGCATGTCTGAAGTCCCGATTTTCAGGATTGTAAGTTCAAAACTTCCTGATTTTCAGGATGAAATTATGGCGGTAGGGACAGATCGTCAAGGCCGGACCACTGGCCAGCACGGGAAATGAAATCATGTCCGCCATCGTCAATTGCACCGATCGGCAGTCGCCGAAGCTCCTGGAAGATGCCGGTTCCGCCGGGAGGGTTTTCAAGCCGGGCCATCGCTGGAAGGTTCTGGGCATCGGCGTTGCCGCCAATGCCGCCTTCTCGGCTACGTTCTCCGGCATCCCGGCGACGGCGGTCGTTCTTCGCCAGGGCTATCATTTGGGCAATGCCGAGCTCGGCCTGGCGCTCGGCCTTCTCGGGCTGGGGGTCGCGCTCAGCGAGCTGCCCTGGGGCCTGCTTACCGATCGCTGGGGCGATCGCCGCGTGCTCCTGATCGGGCTCGGCGCGACGGCGGTGTGGCTCCTGGCCATGGCGATGCTGGTTGTGCCGACAAAGGCCGGTATTCCCGGCGTCACGCTGCTCTCCGCGAGCCTGCTCATCACCGGACTGCTCGGCGGCAGCGTCAACGGTTCGAGCGGCCGCGCCATCATGGGCTGGTTTCGGGAAAACGAGCGCGGCTTTGCCATGAGCATCAGGCAGACGGCGGTGCCGCTTGGCGGTGGCCTTGGCGCGCTCGTGCTGCCCTCGCTTGCGCTGGCTTTCGGCTTTGGCGCGGTGTTCGGGGTGCTGGCGGGCGCATCCGCTCTGTCTGCCCTGTTCGCCTGGCGCTGGCTGCACGAGCCGCCGACGGCGGGCGAGGGCCATCTCGCTTCGGCTGCGGTCGGACCGGCGCCGCTGCGCAATCGCGATGTCTGGCGTATCGCGACCGCCATCGGCCTGCTCTGCTTTCCGCAGGTGGCCGTGCTCACCTTCGCCTCCGTATTCCTGCACGATTTCGTTGGGTTGGGAACGGCGGCAATCAGCGCGAGCCTCGCCGCCGTTCAGATCGGCGCCATGGTCATGCGCATCTGGAGCGGCCGCTTCACCGACCGTCACGGCAACCGCCGCCAATTTCTTCGCTTGTGCAGCGCGTTCAGCGCCCTTGCCTTCGCCATGCTTTGGCTGCTGGTCCTGTTCGGCCCAACCGTTCCGGGCGGCCAGCTCATCTGGTTGGCTGTCCTTCCAGTCGTGCTTATTGTCGCAGGCATCTCGGTCTCCGCCTGGCACGGTGTCGCCTACACCGAGCTTGCCACCCTTGCCGGGGCCAGCCATGTCGGGACCGCGCTCAGCCTTGCCAACACCTTTGTTTTCGTAGGCTTCTTCCTGGTGCCGGTGGCCATTCCGGGGCTCTTGCACCTTTGGTCTTGGTCCGGCGTCTGGCTGGCGGCCGCCATCTGCGCGCTGATCGCCCGGCCGATCTTCCTGCGTCCGGCCTGAGTTCGGCCGCAAAACCGCCCGACTTCGGAACCACGACCTGAAGCCGGCTGAGAACAGTCCGATCGAAGCCGTTAACGTCCCATCAAGGTTAATGCATCATTTTGCTCTCCAGTGGGGTCTGTCGCGTTCCTGGAGAGTGTTCCGTGCATCGACGTGTGTTGAAGCGGCTGGTTGCCGCCGCCGGTGAGAGAAGACGTGGCTTTCTGCCCCCGTTCGTCATCGGTCTCGGCATCTGGATCGGCTTTCCGACCATCGTCGCCTATCAGGACATGAC
>NZ_RZOM01001560.1:0-937 GCF_003999175.1 Mesorhizobium sp. M7A.F.Ca.ET.027.03.2.1
GCACGGAGGGCTCGCTGCGCCTGCCCGATCCCGACACGTTCGGCGGCACGGTGTCGCTGTCGGAACGCGGCACCGACTGGCAGGATTTCGCCAGCGAGGGCGAACTCTACGGCGCCCGCAACTGGCCTTACGCGGCACCCGATCGCGCCAACTACCGTATGCTCGGCGTCGCCGATCTGGTGCGCTCGCTTCAAACCGGCAACACCCCACGGGCCTCCGGCAGCCTCGCGCTGCATGTACTGGAGATCATAGAGGCTATCCTGCGCTCCGGTGAAACACAGGGATCAGTCGCCATCGCGGGCGATGTCGTGCAGCCGGCCCTGCTGACCGAGGAAGAGGCGAGCAGCCTGCTGGCCTGAGGACATGATCATGACGCTCGATCCGGATGCGCTGCGCGTCCTCGAAATTGGTCGTGCAGCCGGCGGCGAGCCATTCGAGACCGGCAGCGTGGCGGCGGCGCGAACTGCCTACAACGCCTCGTTCCCGACGTTACAGGGTGAGCACGAGCCGGTCGCTGCGACCCAGGAACGGCAGATCGACGGGACGAATGGGCCTATAGCGCTCCGCATCCATCGCGGCATCGGCGCACCGCAAAGCGGGGCACCGGCGCTGCTCTACCTGCATGGCGGCGGCTGGGTCATCGGCAACCTCGATTCGCATGACGAGATCTGCCGCCTGATGGCCAATCTCGGCGGCGCCGTCATTGTCTGTCCCGATTATCGCCTGGCGCCAGAGCACAAATTTCCCGCCGGGCTCGAGGATTGCCTGGCAACACTGCGCTTCATAGCGGAGAATGCCGCCGGTCTCGGCATCGACATCAGACGCATCGGCGTTGCCGGCGACAGCGCCGGCGGCAATCTCGCCACGGTGCTGGCGCTGCTTGCCCGCGATGGGCTTGCGCCTCCGCTTGCGGCGCAACTCCTGATCTATCCCAACA
>NZ_RZOM01001561.1:0-935 GCF_003999175.1 Mesorhizobium sp. M7A.F.Ca.ET.027.03.2.1
GCCTTCCACTATGCGACCGGAGCCTCGATCGGGCCGTCGGGACTGTTCCGGCGCGCCGGCGCCGGCTTCGTCGTCATCCCGGCTGGCCGAGACCTGCCGATGGGCGTCGTGGTGGCGGATTTCAATGCGGGACAGCTGCAACTGGCTCTGTCGGATGCCGTCATCCGCAGCCACCCGATCTGGATCGAAACCGCCACGCTTGACGCCTCGACCGCAGGGCAAGGGCTGGCGCAACGCGTCGAGGCCGGCCTTGCCTCGTCTGGCCGGGCGCCTGGTTTTTCCCGGCCGGCAACATTCGAACTTGCCCGTTCCGTCCGCGAACTGAAGGAGATCCTGAGCGGGTTCGGACTTGAGCGCGCAAGGATCGGCGTCGATCTCGATTTTATTCCCGCCGCCGATCTCTCGGTCATGCAGGCGCTGCTGCCGGGCTGCACGATGGTCGACGGCTCGGCCGTGCTCGACAGGTTGCGGGCCATCAAGTCGCCGCGCGAGATCGATCTGCTCCAGCAAGGCATCATCCTGTCGGAAGCCGGGCTGGAGCGGCTGCAGGTCGATGCCATGGCCGGCATGCGTCAGGGCGATCTCATTGCCCTCTATCGGCAAGGCGTCGCCACGGCCGCGTCCGGCCTGTCCCATCCGGTCGCCACAGCCGAATATGTGACGCTGGGCGCGAAGGCCAAAAGCACCGATGCGAAAGCCATGCCTGGCGATCCGCTGAAGTGCGACATGGTCTGCACGGTCGGCGGCTACGCCTCCGACATGTCGCGCAACTTCACCTTCGGATCGCCATCCGCCGAGCAGGCCGAACTGCACGCGATCGCCGAGCGGGCCTTTGACGACGGGCTGGCCGCGCTTGTTCCGGGAGCCACGCTCGCTCACGTGCATCGCGTCGCCACCGACAGCCTGGCGCGGCAAGGGCTGCGCACCTACCGCCG
>NZ_RZOM01001562.1:0-934 GCF_003999175.1 Mesorhizobium sp. M7A.F.Ca.ET.027.03.2.1
GCACGCTAACCCGCGCGCCCTCGAGCAGAAGCGACAGCGTATCGGCGAGCAGTTCAGCCTGGCCGATGCCCGCATCCCGACATAGCGTCACAAGGCGCTCGCGCTGGGCTTCCTTGAGCTCCTTGATCACCAGCCTGGCCGGATGGTCCGGCTCGGTCAGCTCAGCGGCGGCGTTGGCCATGTCGCAGCCGCGCCCATCCGCATTGAGCATGGCAGCCGCCTTGCGAACCCAGGCATGCAGTTGGGCAAGCTTGTCACCAGGAAATTCGGCCTCGAACGCATCCCACATAGCGCCCGCCTTGGCCGCATTGGCGCGCAGGCATTCGACGATCAGTTCGTCCTTGGATTCGAAGTGACGATAGAGCGTCATCTTGTTCGTGCCGGCAGCTTCGGTGATGGCGTCAACGCCGACACCCTTGATGCCATGCTTGTGGAACATGTCGCGTGCCGTCTCCAGGATCCGATCCCGGGGACGAGAGCGCTCCACGATGCCGTCTGTCATCATGATCTCCTTTCGTTTCCAAAAAACCCTCGGCCACCTCTTGACTAGGGTGTTACCGGTCTGTAACTTCCAGAATGTTACTTACTGGTAACACCTATATCGTCCACCGTCAATAACAAGGCCGTGAACTGGCCCTGCCGACGAGAGGGACAAGAAACTGCCAATCATGCGGCCTCGGCCGGTGAAAAGATGAAAACGGTTCGCGAGCACGTGCTGCGAATCGACAGACAAGGAGCCGGCCAATGCCACAGCGCCGCGATCTTACCATAGATGAGGCCGTCCGGGATCCGATGATCCGGCTGGTCATGAAAGCCGATGGCGTCGACCCGCGCGCCTTCGAGACGATGCTGCGCTCGCTTGCCTATGCGCAGCGCAACGAGGTGCCGTTGCTGCATTCGCGGGACGACCTCGGTGACAAGCGCGGTCAAAGAC
>NZ_RZOM01001563.1:0-934 GCF_003999175.1 Mesorhizobium sp. M7A.F.Ca.ET.027.03.2.1
GAACGCGAACGCGAGCGCGACCTTCTCAAAGGCAGGGAGATTGCGGCATGAGTGAACCCCTGCTGGTGCTCGACAACGTCACCAAGAACTATGGCGCGATCGAAGCGCTCAAGGGGATCAGCTTCTCGATCGGCAAGGGCGAGGTCGTGGCGCTGCTGGGCGACAACGGCGCCGGCAAATCGACACTGGTGAAGATCATATCGGGCGGACTGGAGCCGACGTCGGGTCGCATGCTGTTCGAGGGCAAGGAATTCCTTGCCAAATCACCGGCCGAGGCCAAGGCCGCGGGCATCGAGACCGTCTATCAGGATCTCTCGCTGTGCACCAATGTCGACGTGGTCGCCAATTTCTTCATGGGCCGTGAGATCACACGCAAGTTTCTCGGCATTCCCGTGCTCGACGAGCACGCCATGGAAGCCGTTGTTGGAAAGGCGCTGGCCAATGCCGGCACCCGCATTCCCTCGCTGCGGGCCAATGTCGAGCATCTCTCGGGCGGCCAGCGGCAAGCCATCGAGCTCAACCGTTTCGTGCACTGGGGTGGCAAGCTGGTGCTGCTCGACGAACCGTTCGCCGCCCTCGGCGTCGAACAGACACGGCGCGGCCTCGACATGATCCGCCAGGTGGCGAACCAGGGCATCGGCGTCGTCATCATCACCCATATCATGCAGCAGGCTTTTCAGGTCGCCGACCGGATCGTGGTGATCCGCCAGGGCGTTGTGGCCGGCGATGTCGCACGCAATAAAACAAGTCCCGATGCGGTGATCAACATGATCACCGGTGAGACGCTTGCCGGTGCCGGACCGACAGGCTGAGGGACAAAAGAGGGGTCCGGCTTAAGAGGAGCGAACGACATGAAGCGAATACTTCTTGCTGTCTTCGGTATCCTTGCACTGGCCTTTGCCACGCTCACGCCGGCATTCGCCCAGTCCAAGGG
>NZ_RZOM01001564.1:0-933 GCF_003999175.1 Mesorhizobium sp. M7A.F.Ca.ET.027.03.2.1
CTCGACGCGGTGGTCGAGGCACGCGCCAAGGCAACGCAGATCACGGTAACACCGGAAACGCTGAAGGATCCCGAAGCCCTCAAGAAGTTTCAGGATGCCCAGGCCGGGCTGACCAGCGCGCTGTCGCGGCTGATCGCGGTCTCGGAGGCCTATCCCGACCTCAAGGCCAATCAGAATTTCCTGGCGCTGCAAGCCCAGCTCGAAGGCACCGAGAACCGCATCGCGGTGTCGCGGCGCGACTACATCCAGGCGGTCAGGGACTACAATCTGACGCTGAGGACCTTCCCCTCGGTGCTGTGGGCGACCTTCTGGTTCCGCGGCAATGAGCCCTTTGCCAATTTCACTGTCGCCGAAGACAAGATGCAGCCGCCGAAGGTCGATTTCGGCACGAAGCAGGGCGGGTGAACGTCGACTGTTATCGGAATAAATCCCGCGAAATGACGGGCTGCTGGCGTGCAAACACCCCCCTCTGTCCTACCGGAACCGGCCCTTCGCTGCCGCTTCGGGCGTTCGTCGTTCGGAAAGCCAAGCAATTGGCTTCCCGTCCGCTACGCGGATCAGTCCTCACCCCCCTCAAGGGGGGAGATTGGCAGCTTCGGCGCTGACGCCGATCTTGCGACGTTGAAAATTGGCGAAAGCGGAGATGACGGCCAATCTCCCCACTTGAGGGGGAGATGCCCGGCAGGGCAGAGGGGTGCGCCCCGGAATGCAAGCCTAGGGTTCCTTTTCGCTCTTCTAAGCCTCCTCTTCCTCCCCTTCACCGCCCTCGCCGCCGATCTCCCCGCGCTCACCGGCCGTGTCGTCGACAATGCCGGCATCATCGATGCCGCGACCAAGGCGGCGCTGACACGGAAGCTTGCCGATTTCGAGACAAAAGGCTCCGACCAGATCGTCGTGGCGACGATCCCGAGCCTCGAGGGCGAGGAGATCGAG
>NZ_RZOM01001565.1:0-933 GCF_003999175.1 Mesorhizobium sp. M7A.F.Ca.ET.027.03.2.1
ATCTCAACGCCCCCTTCACCCTCGACCGCTTCCACCGCGGCCTGGTGATCGACGACAAGGGCCAGGGTGCAAACCCCCGGCTGCATTAGGCATTAGGTAGAGTTCAATGTTGATCACTTGCCCCTATTGCGGTCCGCGCGACGTCATCGAGTTCACCTATCAGGGTGACGGCAACCGCGAGCGTCCCGATCCTGCCTCTCAGAATCTCGAGGCGTGGAATGCCTATGTCTATGACAGGCTGAACCCGACCGGGGATCACAACGAGATTTGGCAGCATTCCGGCGGCTGCCGCGCGCATCTGCGCGTCGTGCGCAACACGCTGACGCATGAGATTTCCAGCGTTGCCTTCGTGCGCGGTGATCATCAAGGGCGCGGCGATCATGGCTCCGCCGCGCGCCGCAAGGCGGAGGACAAGGCATGAGCCCGCGCCGCGCCGATACCGGCGGCCGCATCGACCGGCTGAAAACCATCCGCTTCACCTTCGACGGCACGGCCTACACCGGCCATGCCGGCGACACGCTGGCGTCGGCCCTGCTGGCCAAGGGCGTCACGCTTTACGGACGTTCGTTCAAATACCACCGCCCGCGCGGCCTGCTCACAGCCGGCGTCGAGGAACCCAACGCGCTGGTGACGGTGCTGAAGGGCGAGGTTCGTGAACCCAACATTCCGGCGACCATGGTCGAGATCCATGACGGCCTGGTTGCCATCAGCCAGAACCGCTTTCCCTCGCTTGCCTGGGACATCAACGCCGTCAACCAGCTCGGCGGCAACATCCTGTCGGCCGGCTTCTACTACAAGACCTTCATGGGACCGGTGTTTGGGCCGCTCAAAGGCACACGCTTCTGGATGTTCTGCGAACACTTCATCCGCCGCGCCGCCGGTCTCGGCAGCGCCGGAACGGCGAAGGACCCGGCCCGCTACGAGCGCATGAAC
>NZ_RZOM01001566.1:0-930 GCF_003999175.1 Mesorhizobium sp. M7A.F.Ca.ET.027.03.2.1
GCCTCTATGTTTTCATCCGTTTCGACACCTTCACCACGGCGATCGTCGACCAGTTCCAGTCGACCTTCAATGGACCGGCCGCCAACATGCTGGCCGGCGTGCTGGTCAGCTGCTGCTTCGTGCTGCTCGGCCTCGAAGTGCTGGTGCGAGGCGAGGAGCGCTATGCCCGCGTCGGCTCAGGCGCGGCGCGCCATCAACAACGCGCAAGCCTCGGACGCGCCACCCTGCCTAGCCTGCTCTTGCTTGTCGTCACCTCGCTTTTGGCGCTCGGTGTGCCGTTCGTCACAATTGGCGGCTGGCTTGCCGCCGGCGGCGCCGCTGTCTGGCGCTTGGACGAGATCGGCCTGGCGCTTGGCCAGACGCTGTTCCTGGCGCTCGCCGGCGCATTGCTCGCCACCGTCGCCGCCATGCCGATGGCCTGGATCTCGATCCGCGCGCCGGGGCCATTGCAGCGTCTTCTGGAGGGCTGCAACTACATTGTCGGCTCGCTGCCCGGGGTCGTCATCGCACTGGCGCTGGTCACCATCACCGTGCGCATCGCGCTGCCGCTCTACCAGACCCTGTTCACCATCCTGGTGGCCTATGCGCTGATGTTCCTGCCACGCGCGCTGGTCAGCCTGCGGGCATCTATCGCGCAGGCGCCGGTCGAGCTCGAACGCGCCGCTTCCAGCCTCGGCCGGCCGCCGCTGCAGGCGCTGTGGTCGACGACGATCCGCCTGTCGGCGCCGGGTGCCGCGGCCGGCATGGCGCTGGTGGCGCTCGGCATCATGAACGAACTGACCGCCACCCAGATGCTGGCGCCGAACGGCACCCGCACGCTGGCGATGGCGTTCTGGTCCTACAGTGGCGAGATTGATTATGCCTCGGCGGCACCCTACGCCTTCATCATGGTGGCGATGTCGCTGCCCTTGACCTGGCTGCTCTATGTCC
>NZ_RZOM01001567.1:0-930 GCF_003999175.1 Mesorhizobium sp. M7A.F.Ca.ET.027.03.2.1
GGCCTGGTTCGTCATCCGCTTCATCATCGGCGTCGTCATCAACCCGCTCTACATCCTCGGCGAGGTGTGGGCACTGTCGCTGGCGCCGCCATCGCGGCGCGGCAGGGTGATGGGCGTGTTCAACACGCTGATGGGCGCCGGCTACGCCGCCGGACCATTCGCGCTGACCCTGCTCGGTACGTCGGGCTGGGCGCCCTTCATGGTCGGCGTCGCCGGTTTCGCGCTCTGCGCGGTGATCCTGCACGCGGTCTCGTCTAAGCTGACCGGGTTCGAGGATGACGACCAGCCTGCCAGCGGCCTTGTCGGCTTTGCCAAGGTGGCGCCTGCGCTGCTGCTTGCCGTGCTTGTCTCGGCGGCGGTTCAGCAGAGCACTTATGCGCTGGTCCCGGTCTTCGGCGCCAGCTATGGCCTGGCGGAAGCCGTTCTGGCCTCGCTGGTGATGGCGCTTTCCCTCGGCAACATCCTGCTGCAGATACCACTCGGCCTTCTGGCGGAGCGTTTTGGCGGCCGCGCCATGATCATCGTCTGCGCGCTGGCAACAACCGTTTGCGCGCTTTTGCTGCCTTTGCTGATCACAACGCCGTTGATCTGGGTCGTGCTGCTGGTGATGGGCGCGGTCGGTTACGGCGTCTACACCATGGCATTGGTCGAACTCGGCAGCCGGTTCAAGGGCTCTGTGCTGGTCGCCGGCAACGCTGCCTTTGCACTGATGTGGGGCGTCGGTGGCATCGTCGGCCCACCCGGTGCCGGCGTGCTCATGCAAGGCATCGGCCCGCTCGGGCTGCCGGTCGTGATCGCCGGCCTCGACGCGGTGCTGGTGATGTTCGCGCTGTATCGGTCGTCCGTGCGCCGAGCTTCCTGACGAGCTCAACCTCCTGACCGGCCCAACTTCCTGACAGGCCCAACCTCCTGACAGGCATTGTCTGGAGC
>NZ_RZOM01001568.1:0-930 GCF_003999175.1 Mesorhizobium sp. M7A.F.Ca.ET.027.03.2.1
AATATGATCCGCATCGACGGTAACTACGACGACTCGGTCAAGGAGGCTGCGCGCGTTGCTGAAAGAGAAGGCTGGACTATTGTCTCGGACACGTCATGGCCGGGCTATGAACGCATCCCCGGTCTGGTCATGCAGGGCTATACCGCTCTCGTCAGAGAAGCGCTGCGAGCGTTGCCGGAAGCTCCGACACATGTGTTCATCCAGTCGGGGGTAGGCGGCATCGCGGCGGCTGTTGGCGGACATCTAGCGATTGAGTACGGCGACAAGCGGCCTGTATTCATCGTCGTCGATCCAGCGCGGGCGGCGTGCGTGCTCGAAACGGCGCGCGCGGGTCATCCGATTTCGATCAAGCATGGGCAGCCTACGGTGATGGCAATGCTCGAGTGCTACGAACCCTCGCTTGTCGCCTGGAGGATTCTTTCCCGCGTGGCCGACGCATTCATGACTGTGGATGAAGAAGACGCGATATCGATCATGAAGCGACTTGCCAATCCCGCCCATGGTGACCCATCGATAGTGGCTGGGGAGAGCGGCGGCGTCGGGCTGGCAGGGTTTCTCAAGGCGGTCGCCGATCTCAAGATCAAATCGAAACTGCGCCTCGACAGCGCCTCGCGCATTTTGGTCGTAAACACGGAAGGCGCGACTGATCCCGCGAAGTACGAGGAGCTCGTGGGCACGACGCCGGAAGCGGTGGCGGCGCAGCGCAGGACGGCATGACCATCGACAGCGAAGTTCTGAAGCCCCGAATCGCGGGGGGACTTGTGCCTCCGCGCACCAGGCCGGTGCCCTTGCGCTGGCGGACAACATCTCGGCCATCATTCGGGGACCGAATATTCGGCGGCCATTGCGATCTCATGGCCGGCATCGTCCTCCTACCGGATGCGTCTCCGCTCGGGCGCCCTTGCGCATGATCCAGCGGCACGACCGCAG
>NZ_RZOM01001569.1:0-925 GCF_003999175.1 Mesorhizobium sp. M7A.F.Ca.ET.027.03.2.1
AGATGAGGCCGCCCTTGTCCGACTGCGACATGTAGAAATGGCCCATGCCGAAGGTGACGACGGTATCGATGAAGGGTTTCAGCGATTCCGTCACGAAGGCCTGCAGCACATGGCTCTCGATCGGCATCGTCTCGATGCCGGCCATCTGCATGACCCGTCCGGTGCTGCCGGCGACCGCCACGGCCACCTTCCTGGCGCGGATGTCGCCGCGCGACGTGGTGACGCCTGATATACGGTCGCCATCGCGCAGAAAGCCGGTGACCTCGCAATTCTCGATGATGTCGACGCCACGCCGGTCGGCGCCACGCGCATAGCCCCAGGCCACCGCATCGTGGCGGGCGGTGCCGGCGCGGCGCTGCATCAAGCCGCCGACCACCGGGAAGCGCGCGCTTTCGGAGACATCGAGCGCCGGGATCAGACGTTTGATCTCAGCTTTCGTCATCAGTTCGGCGTCGACGCCGAGATGGCGCATGGCGTTGCCGCGCCTTGCATAGTCGTCGAACTGGGCCGGCGTGTGCGCTAGGTTCAGGCAGCCGCGCTGCGAGAACATGACGTTGTAGTTGAGCTCATGCGAGAGGTTCTCCCACAGCTTCATCGAGTGTTCGTAGAAGCGGGTGTTGGCCGGCAGCAGGTAGTTCGAGCGCACCGCCGTGGTGTTGCGGCCGACATTGCCGGAACCGAGCCAGCCCTTTTCCACAACGGCGACATTGGTGATGCCGTGTTCCTTGGCAAGATAATAGGCGGTCGCCAGCCCATGACCGCCGCCACCGATGATGATGACGTCATAGGACGCCTTCGGGTCAGGCTTGCGCCATGCCGGCTTCCAATCCTTGTTTCCCTTGAGCGCGTTCGCGAGCAGCGAAAAGGCCGAGTACTCTGCCATTGATGTCATCCGGTTCGGGCGATGCGGCAGACTATAGAGCAG
>NZ_RZOM01000156.1:0-8198 GCF_003999175.1 Mesorhizobium sp. M7A.F.Ca.ET.027.03.2.1
GATGTAGACCTCGGGGTGACCGAAGAACCAGAACAGATGCTGGAACAGGATCGGGCTGCCGCCGCCATGCTGCAGTTGTTCGCCCATCTCGACGATCGCCGGCATGAAGAAGGAGGTGCCGAGCGCACGGTCAAACAACATCATCACGCAGGCGACGAACAGCGCCGGGAAGGCGAGCAGCGCCATGACGGTGGCGGTGAAGATGCCCCAGACCGTCAATGGCAGGCGCATCAGCGTCATGCCCCGCGTGCGGGCCTGCAGCACCGTCACGACATAGTTCAGGCCGCCCATGGTGAAGCCGATGATGAACAGGATCAGTGAGACAAGCATCAGGATGATACCCCAGTCCTGGCCGCCTGGCGTACCGGTCATGATGGCTTGCGGCGGATAAAGCGTCCAGCCGGCACCCGTCGGTCCGCCGGGCGCAAAGAAGCTCGACACCAGAACCACCACGGCAAGCAGATAGATCCAGTAGCTCAGCATGTTGACATAGGGGAAAACCATGTCGCGAGCTCCGACCATCAGCGGGATCAGGTAGTTGCCGAAGCCGCCCAGGAAGAGCGCCGTGAGCAGGTAGACCACCATGATCATCCCGTGCATGGTGATGAACTGGTAATAGGCTTCCGGGGTGATGAAGTCGAACGTGCCGGGGAAACCGAGCTGCAGCCGCATCAGCCAGGACAGCACCAGCGCCACCATGCCGATTGCCGTCGCCGTCGCCGAATACTGGATGGCGATGACCTTGGCGTCCTGCGAGAAGATATACTTCGTCCACCAGCTGTGCGGATGGTAGAGTTCCATTTCCGGGACTTCGGCGGCCGGGACCGCATCTGCAGGCGTGATATCGACCATAGGAGGAGTTCCTCCGTGCCCTTTTCAGCGGGACCCGACAGTTTCGAGTTTTGCCGCAACTTTTAAAGCTGATGCCGTTGCCTTGCCCGGCGCCTGTTGCGCCGAGCCCGTCTGCTGGGGCGCCGACAATTGCGCGAATGTCTGCTGCTGGTCGAGCCAGGCCACATAGTCCTGCTCGGTGTCGACTATGACGATGCCATTCATCAGAGGGTGGCCTTGGCCGCAAAGCTCGGCGCACAGCACCTGGAAGGTTCCTGTCTTGGTCGGCGTGAACCAGAAATAGGTGACCGAGCCCGGGATCATGTCCATCTTGGCGCGGAACTCCGGCACGTAGAAATCATGCAGCACGTCGATCGAGCGGAGCAGCATCTTGACCGGCTTGCCGACCGGCAAATGCAAATCAGCCGCTTCGACCACGACATCGTCCTGACCGTTGGGATCGCCGGCGATCACGCCCAGCGGATTGTCCGCGGTGACCTCGCGGGTGTCGGATCTGCCAAGCTTGCCGTCCTTGCCAGGCAGACGAAAACTCCACTGCCACTGCTGGCCGACGACTTCGACCACGGTTGCGTCGCTGGGAACGTTGACGAACTGGCTCCAGACGAACAGGCCGGGAACCAGCAACGCCGTAACCCCGACCGCGGTGACGATCGTCAGCCACGATTCGAGGCGCTTGTTTTCCGGTTCGTAGGCAGCCCGATTCCCTTCCCGATGACGGAAGCGGAAGACGCAATAGGCCATGAACAGAACCACGGCGGCGAAGACGACACCGGTGATCCAGAAGGTGATGCTGATGGTGTTGTCGATATAGCCCCAGTTCGAGGCAATAGGCGTCCACCACCATGGACTCAGCAGGTGAAACAGCACCGAGCCCACAACGATCAAAACGAGTACAAGCGCTACGGCCATGTCCCGTCCTCCCGGCATTCAAAGGGCGATCGAAGCTGTCCCGGCGAATGCCAAGTTCATCATAGCTCTTTTTGCGATCGAAATTCCAGAGCCGACTATCTTGACGGGAAAAATACCGCCTTTTTGCTACAGCGACCTTCGAGAAGGGCCGTTCCTAGATCAGCAGCAGGCCCTTCATGCTCGAATAGCCCTTGCGCCCGATGATGACATGGTCGTGCACGCCAATACCCAGCCGCTTGCCCGCCTCGATGATCTCCTTCGTCATTTCTATATCGGCTCGTGAGGGTGTGGGGTCGCCTGACGGGTGATTGTGCATCACGATCAGTCACGCTGGATCACGGTAGTACACGATGGAGCAAGGACAATAGGTGATGTAGCGAGCCAAAGCGGGGTATTGAGCTGGGGCAGGGGATTGGTGGTTGCACCAGGGTCGACCAGACGGGAGTGATCCGTGATCATCCCACTTGCGCGTTGCATATCATCTCGAGCAGGAAAATTGCGCCGTTTGCGGAAGCTCGGCAGCGACAGGATGGACGCTCTTGGTTTGGGCCGGAATCGGACTGCCGGCTTCGAGGCTCAGATCGCCAGAAGCGGACTTAACAGGAGGTCTGTGTGCCTCTGCCTGAACTGATCCCAACGCGGACAGCGAAATTGAGAAGAATAGGCCCGCTCTCGCCGATAGAGCCGTGGAGCCTAAGGTTCGAATCTCACACGCGCGCCACGCGGGGTAACGATGAGAACCATGTCTACTCTATTGCTGTCTAGAGCCCTCCAACCATCAGCCAACCGCGGGTCTAAGTTCCCTGTCGCTTCAATCCCGATGGCGTAGCGCGTCGATAATGACCTTGAATGCGGGTAGATTCTGTCGGCGGCTCGGATAGTAGATGAAATAGCCGTCGAAGAGGGGCGACCAATCATCGAGAACCTGAACTAGCAGGCTCGAAGCGAGGTGTCGCTCCACGATGTTCTCGGGAACATAGGCGATGCCGTAGCCACTCGCTGCGGCGTCGATCATAGCGTAGGTGTTGTTGAAGGTAAGTTGACCGTCCACACGGACACGCAGCGCCTGTCCATCCTTCTCGAACTCCCAGGCGTAGATGCCGCCGGCGGTCTCTTGACGCATGTTGATGCAGACATGCCGGACCAAATCCTGCGGGTGTCTCGGTACGCCATGCTCGGCCAGATAGTCGGGCGACGCCACGGCAACCAAGCGCCAGTCTGGGCCGATCCGCACTGCGATCATGTCCTTTTCAACGCTTTCGCCCAGCCGGACGCCTGCGTCGAAGCCTTCCTCGACGATGTTGCGGAATGTGCTGTCCAGGATCAGTTCGACACCGATATCCGGATAGGCGCTGAGAACCTGCTTCAGCTTGGGCCAAACCACGCTTTCCAGCGCGTGGTCGGACAAGGTCAGCCGGATCGAGCCTGACGGCTTTTCGCGGAAGGCCATCAATGCCGCGATCTCATCCTCGATTTCGCCGATGCGCGGGGCGATCGTTCGTAGGAGCCGCTCGCCTGCGGCTGTCGTCGCGACATTGCGCGTGGTGCGGGTCAGGAGGCGTATGCCCATTCGCGCCTCGAGCTGCTTGATCGTGTGGCTGAGCGTCGATTGCGCCACGCCGAGCTTTGCCGCAGCCCTGGTGAAGTTGCGCTCTTCGGCGACGGCCTGAAACCACGTCAGTTGGTTGAGGTCGGGTTTGGCCATGAGGTTCCTTCGTTTGCCCCCCCAGCACATTAATCGATGCAGTCGATTAGTTTATGCAAATTTCGATGACTAATCGTTCTATGGCAAAGCCGCTAGATGTGCATTGCAACAATTCAGCACGGGCAAAGAACCGATCGCTGGACGGCAGCGCGCACCGCCGCAGGAACGCCGAACCGCAATCGGTTCTGGCGGCTGCTGAAACCCGAACGTCCACACTGATGGCTCACTCAGCGAAGCGCCCAACCCAATTTTGGGCCAAAAGGAGATCGGTAATGCCTGTGAACACCCCTGACACGAAAACATCAGCACGCACAATCCACCGGCGCGAGCTGTTGAAGCTGACCGGCGCAGGCGTCGCCGCATTGGGCGCAGTTTCAATATCCAACCCCCTCAAAGCAAAGGCTCAGAACATGTCAAACGAATGGGATAAGGTCTTTCCGCTCAGCGACAAGATCGATCACGAGAAGATAACGTTTAAGAACCGCTACGGAATCACGCTGTCGGGTGATCTCTATCTGCCGAAGGACCGTGCCCGCGGACGCCTGCCGGCGCTTGTCGTCGGTGGTCCGTTCGGCGCTGTTAAGGAACAATCGTCTGGCCTCTACGCGCAGACGATGGCCGAGCGCGGCTTTGTCACCCTGGCCTTCGATCCGTCTTATACCGGCGAAAGCGGCGGCGAGCCGCGCAACGTGGCCTCGCCGGACATCAACACCGAGGATTTCAGCGCGGCCGTCGACTATCTCGGCCTGCACGCTTCGGTCGACCGCGAGCGCATCGGCGTGATCGGCATCTGCGGCTGGGGCGGCATGGCTTTGAATGCCGTCGCCGCGGACAAGCGCGTCAAGGCCGTGGTGGCGAGCACCATGTACGACATGACTCGCGTCATGTCGAAGGGCTACAACGACAGCGTGACCCTAGAGCAGCGCACGCAGGCGCTGGAACAGATGAGCCGGCAGCGCTGGGCGGACGCGGAAAACGGCGCGCCGGCTTATCAGCCGCCCTTCAATGAACTTAAGGGTGGCGAGGCGCAGTTCCTGGTCGACTATCACGATTATTACATGACGCCGCGCGGCTATCATGCGCGCGCGGTCAACTCAGGCAATTCCTGGACGCAGACGACGCCGCTGTCGTTCATGAACATGCCGATCCTGACCTACATCGCGGAAATCTCGCCGCGCCCGGTCCTGTTCATCCATGGCGAAAAGGCCCATTCGCGCTACTTCAGCGAAACTGCCTTCGCGGCAGCGGCGGAGCCGAAGGAACTCATGATCATTCCGGGTGCCAACCACACCGATCTTTACGACAAGGTGGACGTGATCCCGTTCGACAAGCTGACCAGTTTCTTCAATCAGCATCTCGCTGCTTGACGACCAGGTCCTATCTCCAAGCGCGCGGTCGTGTGCCGAAACAGTGGACATGGCCGCACCAATTGGGAGACTTCAAATGACACGCGACGCCGCATGGCTTTCACGTCGCGCTTTGCTGGCAGGCGCTGCCAGCTTCGCACTTCCCTCCTCGGTGCGCTCTCAGGCCGACGTAGCCACGGATAGGAAAGGAGACACCATGCGCCTTAGATTCATCTTCGCAGTTCAGGATTTCACGGCAACGCTGGAAGACAATCCTTCCGCGCGCGATCTGGTCTCGATGCTGCCGCTGGACCTCACGATCGACGACTATTCGACCAACGAGAAGATCGCCTATCTGCCGCGCAAGCTAACCGAGAAAGGCAGCGGTCGCTTCGGGAGCGAGGCCGTGGGCGATCTCTGCTACTACGCCCCCTGGGGCAATCTGGCAATTTTTCATGGTCCCTATCGGTGGTCGCGCGGCCTAATACGGCTCGGGCGACTGGACCACGGACCGCCGCCGCTTCTGCTGCGTGGAGAACATCCGCTGCGCGTCGAAACACTGTGATCCAAGGAGGTCATCATGCAGATCTATCGTGCCGGAAAGACACCTTCCCGTCCCGGCCCCGCAGACTGGTTTACCGGCCGCGTGCGCATCGACGCGCTGTTCAACCCGGCGGCTCCCGATCGCGTGCAGGGAGCGCTCGTCACTTTTGAGCCGAGCGCGCGCACAGCCTGGCACACTCATCCGCTTGGCCAGACGCTGATCGTCACCTCTGGCCTTGGGCGTGCTCAGCGCGAGGGCGGGCCGATCGAAGAAATCAGTCCCGGCGACGTCGTCTGGTTCGATCCGGGCGAAAAGCATTGGCACGGCGCGTCGTCCGAGACCGCCATGAGCCATATAGCGCTCCAGGAGGTTAAGGACGGCAAGGTCGTCGACTGGATGGAGCATGTGACGGACGCACAATACGACGCCTGAGAACCAAATCATCAATTCTGGAGAACTGCCATGATCAAGGACAAGGTCGTAATCATCACCGGAGCATCGTCAGGCATCGGCGAAGCAACCGCGAAGCTGCTCGCGAGCAAAGGCGCCAAGGTCGTCCTTGGCGCGCGGCGCGCCGACAGGCTGAAACGGATCGCCGACGAGATCGCGAAGAACGGCGGTCAGGCGACCTACAAGGAACTGGACGTGACGAAGCAGTCCGATAACGACGCTATCGTCGAGCTGGCCAGGAAGGCGTTCGGCCGCGTCGATGTCATGTTCCTGAACGCCGGCCTCATGCCGAGCTCGCCACTATCGGCACTGAAGACCGACGACTGGCATCAGATGGTCGACGTGAACGTCAAGGGTGTCTTGAACGGCGTGGCCGCGGTGCTGCCGGAGTTCATCGCACGGAAATCCGGACACGTCATCGCGACCTCATCGGTCGCCGGGCTCAAGGCTTACCCGAACGGCGCGGTCTATGGAGGCACGAAATGGTTCGTGCGCGACTTCATGGAAGTCCTGCGCATGGAATCCGCCATGGAAGGGACGAACATCCGCACGGCGACCATCTATCCGGCCGCGATCAACACGGAGTTACTTGAAACGATCAGCGACGAAGGCACGGCCGCCGCGATGCAGAATACCTATGACAAATACGGAATCTCGCCGGACCGGATCGCTGACGTCGTTGCGTTCGCCATCGATGCACCGGAAGACACCACGATCAACGAGTTCACGGTCGGACCCGCCAACCAACCCTGGTGATCCGAACTGAAGTCTCCGCAAGTAACGTCATTAGATTGCTTCCGACGAATGACACACCTGCCGACATCGTCAACACCATCGCCTTCGGTCGCGGTTACCCTGCTGCCAACCATGGCGGCGGTGTTGGCCGGGTTTGTTGTCATCGGCGCAGCATTGCCTGTGCTTCCACTGCACGTCAGCCACAATCTGGGTTTCGGTAGCGTCGTTGTCGGCATGGTGGCGGGAACGCAGTTCGCGGCGTCCTTGGTTTCACGCGTGTGGTCGGGCTCCTTTGCCGACTCGAATGGAGGAAAACGAGCCGTTCTGGCGGGCCTGGTTACCGCAGCGGCTGCCGGGCTGCTCTATCTTGTGTCCGTTGCCGTCGCGAATTCGCCCGTTCTCTCCGTCTCGATCCTCGTAGTCGGACGCGCGGTGCTCGGCGGTGCCGAGAGCTTCATCATCACAGGTGGCGTGGCCTGGGGCCTGGCGCTCGTGGATGCCAGGCATTCCGGCAAAGTCATTGCATGGGTCGGCACTGCGATGTTCGCGGCGTTGGCCTTCAGCGGACCTTTCGGAACCATGTTGTTCACAGCTTACGGCTTTGCGGCGATAGGGCTGCTGACCACATTATTGCCGTTGCTCGTCTTGGGATCGCTCATGCGAGCGCCAAACCCTCGGATACAGTTGCGGCAGAGAAAATCCGATTTGAGTGCGGTTTTTGGCGCGGTATGGCTGCCAGGCCTTGGTGCGGCACTCGCCAGTGTCGGCTACTGCTCAATCCTTGCCTTCAGCTCCCTTCTGTATGCCGACAATCATTGGCGACCCGTCTGGGTTGGATTTACGGCGTTTGGAGCTGCGCTGATCGCAGCGCGTATGATCTGCGGTCATCTGCCTGACAGATACGGCGGTGCGAAGATCGCCCTGCTGTTCGTGCTCGTGCAGTCAGCCGGGCTTCTGCTCATGGGGTTGGCACGAAGCAGTGTGCTTGCTTCCTCCGGAGCCGCGCTGGCGGGCCTGGGCTACTCCCTGGTCTACCCCGCGCTTGGCGTGGAGGCGGTTGGTGGCACATCGCCGGAAAGCCGCGGCTTGGCGATGGGCATCTACACGGCCTTTCTCGATGTCGCGATGGCTCTAGGAAGCCCGGCGTTGGGATGGGCTGCCGATCGAGCAGGTTTGAGCGTTGTCTTCTTTATCAGCGCCGGTGTCACCTTTTGTACAACCGCCATTGCATTGCATTTAGCGTGCAATGCCCGTCGAGCCGATAGGCGCGGCTGATCGCCGACTATCTCATAATCGGACCTTTATGAGTGCAAAATTTCCTGCCCTCAGGCGCTTCATTAGCCTTACCTAAGGGAAGAACGTCGTCGGCACGTTTCGAGAACGAAAGTGTGTGGAGTGCCTTTCTTTACGTTGTTCGGCCGGAAGACTGGTCAGTCTGGGTCACCCGCACGAAAGAACGGCGAGTACGACCGCTTCCGGCCAGACCGTTCTCAGGGAGACCGTGCGGCCCGAGAGCTCGTAGTGTACGTTTAGGCTGCCAACTCTTAGGGGGCTTAGGTTTTGAAAGGTCTTGAGGGCGGCTCTGCTAAAGTGATGCGATTTCCGTCAGGGTCTGCGAGCTGGGCGATCTTTCCGTAGTCACCTTCCATTTCGGCTG
>NZ_RZOM01001570.1:0-924 GCF_003999175.1 Mesorhizobium sp. M7A.F.Ca.ET.027.03.2.1
CTGAAGGTGAAGACCTACCGCGAACTGCGTGATCGCGAGCGGGATCGCAGGGTGCCTGTGCTAAAACTGGGATCGCTCTATTTCGTCTGGTCCTCGGCCAAGCATCATTCGCACAGGCACAGTCCGCGGCCCTGACTGCTTGTTTGTCGCGCGGAAGGCCACCTACACACTTTTTGGAATGCTCCTGAGGCCCCGCTCCAGGCAGCGCAATCTGGATCAGCTTGCCTCGCGCATCGCCTCGGCCGCCTGCAGGTCCACCGACACCAGTTGGCTGACGCCCTGCTCGGCCATGGTCACGCCGAACAGCCGGTTCATGCGCGCCATGGTGATGGGATTGTGGGTGATGATGACGAAACGCGTCTCGGTGGTGGCCGCCATCTCGTCCATGAGATTGCAGAAGCGTTCGACATTGTGGTCGTCGAGCGGCGCGTCGACTTCGTCGAGCACGCAGATCGGCGCCGGGTTGGTCAGGAACACCGCGAAGATCAGCGACATCGCCGTCAACGCCTGCTCGCCGCCGGACAGCAGCGTCATGGTCTGCGGCTTCTTGCCGGGCGGGCGGGCCAGAATTTCGAGGCCAGCCTCGAGCGGATCGTCGGATTCGATCAGCTGCAATTCCGCCGTGCCGCCGCCGAACAGATGCGAGAACAGCCGCTGGAAATGGCCGTTGACGACCTCGAAGGCGGCCAGCAACCGCTCACGGCCCTCGCGGTTGAGGCTCTGGATCGCCTGCCTGAGCTTGCGGATGGCCTCGATGATGTCCTCGCGCTCGGAGACGATCGCCTCCAGCCGGTCAGATAGCTCCTTCTGCTCCTCCTCGGCGCGCAGATTGACGGCGCCGAGCCGTTCGCGCTCGATCTTCAGCCTGTCGAGTTGACGCTCGATCTCGGCCATCTCAGGCATCGGGCTGTCGGCCTCCAGACC
>NZ_RZOM01001571.1:0-921 GCF_003999175.1 Mesorhizobium sp. M7A.F.Ca.ET.027.03.2.1
GCGCTCGAAAGGCACCGACGCCTGCTTGAATCCCATCCAGCCAAACATGCCCCTGACGAAGCGATCGTGTTCGGGCATCTGCCTAAAAGTTCTCAGCGCTTTGGGACCGACCAACCGGAAATCTCCAACATCGCGCGGAATGTCAACGGTCGTCATCCTTTCCAGCAAGCGATAGAAGAGACTTGCCGTGAAGCGCTTGAACCAGGATTCGCCCTCGCGTTTGACGCGCCGGGCATAGACAATTTCGAAACCTTCTTTCCACTTCGCCACCAGATCGAGAACCACCTCGGGTGGGTCTTGGAGATCGGCATCCATGACGATGACGGCATCCCCTTGGGCGGCGTCCATACCGGCTGTGATTGCTATCTGGTGCCCAAAATTGCGGGAAAGCTCGATTAGCCGAAAACGAGGCTCGGCGGCGACCACACGCCGAAGGTAAGTGACGCTGCCATCGCTGCTTCCGTCATCGACGAAAATAGCCTCTGTCTCACCGTCCAGCTGGTGGATTAGCAACCTGATCCGCTCGATCAGACGAGGCAGCACTTGTTCCTCGTTGTATATCGGCAGAACCAGCGAGTAGCGCAGCGACACGTTCGCTCTCATCCCGGCACTTTGGATTACAGAGGCCTCCATGCCGATCAAATGAAACGCCAGCCTCAAAGTTCCATAAGGCATTACTAATTTAATTTGTTGTTGCAGGCGGGTGGCGAGCTGTTCGTTCTGAACGGCTTCGGTCTGATTTGGGATGAGATATCGTTTCGCGCGCCGGCGGAGCAATGCGCTGTTTCGCAATCATTGTCGGGCAAGTGGCCGCCTTGCCAGCTCTTGTCAGCGCGTCGGCGCGCGATAATTTTTGAGGGGAAGGGACTTCGACCAAAGGAGCCGACGATGGAACACCAAACTTTAAGCCAACTGCAGACA
>NZ_RZOM01001572.1:0-921 GCF_003999175.1 Mesorhizobium sp. M7A.F.Ca.ET.027.03.2.1
CCTTGACCTGGCTATAGTCGATGCCGAGTTCCTCCGCCGCCACCAGCGACAGCGAGGCGCGGGAACCGCCGACATCGACCGTGCCGACGGCCAGCGAGACCGAGCCGTCCATGCCGATGTTGAGGTCGGTGCAGGTCTGGCCGCCGAAGTTGAACCAGAAGCCGCAAGCCATGCCGCGGCCCTGGTTCGGGCCCAGCGGCGCCTTCATGTGCGGATGGCTCTTCACCGCCTCCAGCGTCGGGCCGATGCCGATCGGGCCGTAGACCGGGCCGTAGGAGGACCGTGTGCCTTCCTGCGCGGCGTTCCTGATGCGGAAGTCGACCGGATCCATGCCGATCTTCTTGGCCAGCTCGTCGACAGCACTTTCCACCGCAAACGCCGCCATCGGCGCCGAGGGCGCGCGATAGGCCGCGGTCTTCGGCCGGTTGACCAGCACTTCGTAGCCGACCGTCTTGACATTATCGAGCTTGTAGCAGGCAAACGCCGTCATCGCACCGATCTCGGCCCAGGAGCCGGCATACGGGCCGCAGCTGTAGCGCAGCGTCGCTTCGGCGGCGGTGATCGTGCCGTCCTTGCGGGCGCCGATCTTGACGTCGATCGAGGTGGCGCTGGTCGGGCCCGAGGCGCGGAACACCTCGTCGCGGGTCATCACCAGCTTCACCGGCCGTCCGGCCTTGCGCGACAGCGCCAGCGCCACCGGCTCGGCCCAGACATGGGTCTTGCCGCCGAAACCGCCGCCGATCTCCGAGGAGGTGACGCGCAGTTTCGAGGCTTCCATGCCAAGCAGCTGGGCGCAGTGCTGGCGGTAGACGAAATGGCCCTGCGTGCACACCCAGAGATCAGCGGTGCCGTCGGAGCTGAAATTCGCCACGCAGGCATGCGGCTCGATATAGCCCTGGTGCGTCTGCTCGGTCTTGAAGG
>NZ_RZOM01001573.1:0-920 GCF_003999175.1 Mesorhizobium sp. M7A.F.Ca.ET.027.03.2.1
GATAGGTCTCGAGGAAGTGCATGACACCGAGCGCGCAGACGAATACGCCGAGGCCGATGCGCCTCCGGAAGCGGAAAAGCGTTACCATGACGCTGAAGTAGACGACCGCTTCGGCAAGGAGCAGGAAACTGTTCAGCAATGCCGTCGACCCGATCTCTTTCTCGAAATCGCGGATAGCGAGCGATTCCACTCCGATCCTGTTTTGACGCCGAAGAGTTAACCGGAGATTTCAGCACGCTTCGTGCTGGTGGAAAACTTCGGCGATTGGCGGACACTTCCGCGTGTGACCGGGCAGATATGGCAAAAGCGATTGCCGTTCGCCGCCGCATCGCCTACATAGCGGCCAACCTCCACTCAATTCGACAGATCCAGTCAGTTTTCTGGGCCAGTCAGTTTTTTCAGGGAAAGCGCGCGTGGCACGCCAGTTCATCTATCACATGGCCGGCCTCAACAAGGCCTATGGCACCAAGAAGGTGCTCGAGAATGTCCATCTCTCCTTTTATCCCGACGCCAAGATCGGCATCCTCGGCCCCAACGGTTCGGGCAAGTCGACGATCCTCAAGATCATGGCCGGGCTCGACAAGGAGTGGAACGGCGAAGCCTGGCTGGCCGAAGGCGCCACTGTCGGCTACCTGGCGCAGGAGCCGGCGCTCGATCCGGACAAGACCGTGTTCGAAAATATCATGGAAGGCGTCGCCGCCAAGACCGCCGTCATCGAACGCTATAACGAATTGATGATGAACTACTCCGACGAGACGGCCGACGAGTCGGCCAAGCTCCAGGACGAAATGGACCGGCTCAACCTTTGGGATCTCGAACAGCAGGTCGAGATGGCGATGGAAGCGCTGGGCTGCCCGCCCAAGGATTCGGAGGTCACCAAGCTTTCGGGCGGCGAACGCCGCCGCGTCGCACTTTGCCAG
>NZ_RZOM01001574.1:0-920 GCF_003999175.1 Mesorhizobium sp. M7A.F.Ca.ET.027.03.2.1
GTGATGAGCTCGCCCTGCTCGAGACCTTGAGCATGGGCAAGCCGATCTCCGACGCGCGCTCAATCGACGTCCCGGCATCGGCCAATACGATCGCCTGGTACGCCGAGGCGATCGACAAGATCTACGACGAGATTGCTCCGACCGGCAGCGGTGCACTGGGTATGATTACGCGTGAGCCTGTCGGCGTCGTGGCGGCGGTCGTTCCATGGAACTTTCCTTTGCTGATGGCATGCTGGAAACTCGGGCCAGCGCTGGCAGCAGGCAACTCGGTCATTCTCAAGCCTGCCGAGCAGTCACCGCTTTCCGCGATCAGGCTTGCCGAACTCGCGGCGGAGGCCGGTATTCCCGATGGCGTGTTCAACGTGGTCACCGGCCTTGGCGAGACCGCGGGCAAGGCGCTTGGCCTGCACATGGATGTCGACGCTGTGACGTTCACGGGTTCAACTGAAGTCGGCAAGCTCTTCATGAGCTATTCCGCCCAGTCGAACATGAAACGCGTCGCACTCGAATGCGGTGGCAAGACCCCACATATCGTCATGGCCGATTGTGGCAACCTCGACGAAGCCGCGACAGCGGCGGCCTACGGCATCTTCTTCAACCAGGGTGAGGTCTGCAACGCCGGCTCGCGTCTTCTCGTCGACGCCAAGATCAAGGACGTGTTTCTTGAGAAGGTGATCGCGGTCGGAAAAACGCTTACGGTTGGCGATCCCCTCGATGCAGCCACGAAGCTAGGCGCCATGGTCAGCCAGGCTCAAATGGATCGTGTGCTCGACTACATCGATATCGGCTCCAAGGAAGGGGCCGAGCTCAAGTCCGGCGGCAAGCGTGTGCTCAGCGAGACCGGCGGCTATTACATCGAGCCGACCGTCTTCGACAATGTCAGCAACAAGATGCGCATTGCGCAAGAGGAGATCTTCGGC
>NZ_RZOM01001575.1:0-917 GCF_003999175.1 Mesorhizobium sp. M7A.F.Ca.ET.027.03.2.1
ACGAAAGCCTGCAGGAAGCCGACATCTACCGCGAGCAATGGCTCGCCGCCTTCGACGCCTTCATTCCCGGCAGCGACGACCCCACAGCCTGACGGGCGCCGGTCGCTGGCCCGCTCCCCAAGGGGGGCCGCCGGCAGTAAAACGACTGCTTCAAGCGGTCGGCATCACCTGAATGGCGGCGGACGCTCGTTTAGCCGCGCAGGGCGGCCATGGCGGCGGCATGAAGTTCCGGCGTCGCCGCGGCGAGTACATCGCCGCCCTGTTCCGCCGGCCCGCCATCGAATGTGGTGACGACGCCGCCTGCCTTTTCGATGATCGGGATCAGCGCCACGATGTCGTAGGGCTTCAATCCGGGATCGGCGACGATGTCGACGCTTCCCGAGGCGATCATGGCGAAGGCATAGCAATCGGCGCCATAGCGGGCGAGCTGGATCTGTCTTTCGAATGCATCGTAACGGTTGCGCGCCTCGCCCTTGAACAGGGCCGGCGTGGTGGTGAACAGCGTCGCCTGGTCCAACTTCGTCGTCTTGCGGGTCGTCAGTTTTCGCGGCCCGCCTGGCCCCTCATAATGGGAGCCCGAGCCGTTGGCGTAGAAAAGCTCGCCGGTGAAGGGCTGCGCCATCATGCCGGCAACGGCGTCGCCATCGATCGTCAGCCCGACCAGTGTGCCCCACACCGGCAGGCCGGAAATGAATGCGCGCGTGCCGTCGATCGGGTCGATCACCCAGACGTGCCGGCTCGAAATGTTCTCGCTGCCATGCTCCTCGCCTAGAATACCATGATCGGGATACTCAGCCGATATCAGAGCCCGGATGGCGCGCTCGGCCTCGCGATCGGCCTCGGTGACCGGATCAAAACTGCCCTGTTCCTTGTTGGCGACCGCACCTTGGGCACGAAAGCGCGGCAAGGTCTCCGCC
>NZ_RZOM01001576.1:0-910 GCF_003999175.1 Mesorhizobium sp. M7A.F.Ca.ET.027.03.2.1
GGCTTCAGCCTGATAGTCTCTATCGCCCGGATCATATCCTCCTGGTCGGCCCGGCTGCCGATGGAAATGCCGCTGATGCGGATCTGGTTGGAAAACAGGGCAGGGATAGACACTTCCGCCGCAAAACCGGTCAGGACGCCGACCAGGGCGATGTGACCGCCCGTTCTGCAGGCCGCAATGGACTGCGCCAGCGTGGCGGGTCCGCCGACCTCGATCACGTGATCGACACCGCGTCCGCCCGTCAGATCCCTGGCCTTGCGACCCCAGTCCGGGACGGACTTGTAGTTGATGACGGCGTCGGCTCCGAGGCGCGTGAGCCTTTCCAGCTTCTGCTCGTCGGATGAGGTGGCGATGACCCGGGCGCCGGCGGCTTTGGCGAATTGTAGCGCGAACAGCGATACGCTGCCCGAACCGAGGACCAGCACCGCGTCGCCCGGCTTCACCTTGCCGCACACAACCAGGCCGCGCCAGGCCGTAACGCCCGTGCAGGTGAGCGACGCCGCCTCGACATGCGTATAGCCTGCCGGTGCCTTGGTGAAAGCGTGCGCCGGCATGCAGACATACTCGCTGGCGAAGCCGTCGAAACTGTCTCCCGGAATATCGCGCCGGGTGCAGGGCGTCATGTCACTGCCCAGCCACCAGGGATAGAAGACGCTGACGACACTGTCTCCGGGCTTGAGTGCATCGACACCGTCGCCGAGGGCAATCACTTCGCCGGCGCCGTCGGAGAGCGGAACGCGGCCGTCGGCGAGAGGCATCTTGCCTTGCACGGCAAAGTCGTCGCGCATGTTCAACGCGCAGGCCCGGATCCTGACCAGAACCTCGCCCGGCCCTGGCTGGGGCGAATTTTCCTCGACCAGGTCGAGATTGCCCAAGCCGCCCGGCGCTCTCAGCCTGACCAGTCTCATTG
>NZ_RZOM01001577.1:0-908 GCF_003999175.1 Mesorhizobium sp. M7A.F.Ca.ET.027.03.2.1
GGTCTCATGCGCGGTCTTCTCGATGGAGTCCATGTCGAGCAGATGGTCGTCCTGGCGCACGCCATAGGACACGACCTTGAACCATTTGCCGCTCATGTTGACCGGCGAACCGTGGGTCAGATGGCCGCCGGAATTGAGGTCGAGGCCCATGAACGTGTCGCCCGGCTGCAAAAGCGCCAGGAACACGGCCTGGTTCATCTGGCTGCCGGAATTCGGCTGGACGTTGGCGAAGTTGCAGCCGAACAGCTTCTTGGCGCGCTCGATGGCCAGTTCCTCGGCCACGTCGACGAACTGGCAGCCGCCATAGTAGCGTTTACCCGGATAGCCCTCGGCGTACTTGTTGGTCATGATCGAGCCCTGCGCTTCAAGCACGGCGCGGGAAACAATGTTTTCCGAGGCGATCAGCTCGATCTCGTGGCGCTGGCGACCGAGTTCGTTGCGGATGGCGCCGAAAATCTCCGGATCGGCATCGGCCAGCGTGGTTTCGAAGAAGGATTCGAATTTGTTCGACACTGCCGCTGCTGTTGCCATGGCCTGAAATCCTCGAGGTTCGGGGGCAATTTTTGATTTATGCATGTCGTTGTCCCAAAACCGCTGCACACTTTTGGGCGACATGCATTTGCCGCGCCATTAACACAGTTGTTTTCGCCCCGCCACGTTTGCGGCGCGAAATTTGCTGGCCGGATTGCGCCAGCCTGGCCCGCGGGTCGTTATTTCCGAGCCTTCCGGCCTTTCAGCAAGGCCTCGGTGAGCGTGATCTCGGTAAACAGCGCTTGCGACGTATGGTCGTTGATCTCGCCGCTGCGAAACATGGCGCGCACGGCCTCGCGCTCGGCTTCGATGCCCGCAAATCTCAATTCGAGCTCCAGCCTTCCGGCTTCGCGCGCCTCGGCGCGGGCCTCATCGGC
>NZ_RZOM01001578.1:0-906 GCF_003999175.1 Mesorhizobium sp. M7A.F.Ca.ET.027.03.2.1
ATCCAATATGCCGGAAGGCGTGACCTGGAGCCGCCCGGAAGGCGGCATGTTCGTCTGGGTAACGTTGCCGGAAGGGGCCGACGCCACCGAGCTTCTGGCGCGGTCGGTGAAAGAAGCGCGGGTGGCCTTCGTGCCGGGCAGCGCCTTTTATGCCGACGGCACCGGGCGCAACACGCTGCGGCTGTCCTTCACGCTCGCCGACCGGCGCGCGGTGAGCGAAGGCATTCCAAGGCTAGCCGCCATCCTGAAGGGATAGGCCGGCGCCGGAGGCCGGCTTTTCCTCCGCCATCACAGTCACCATCCGCTCAAGCTTTGAAAGCTTGGTGCGAGCGAGCTTGCGGACCGGCTTTTCGAAACCTTCTTCGCCGCTTTCGACGACGAAGACCAACGTCATGAAATCGAGCATGAACTCATCTATGGCTGCCGAGACCTCGCGCGACCTGCCCTTGAACCGGCGCAGCAGAGCGGTTGCTTCCTCGATATCCTCGACACCGGCGCTGTCGACCAGCGCTTCGAGCCTCTGAAAACTATCCAATAGCAATTCCTCCCACCGGGGCACCCAACCCGGTTGTGAGCGGAAAGTTCCAAACTGTGAGTGCTCTCGCGAAGAAATCGCCTCCACCGCTTCCGCGGTTTCGACGGGCCATCGGCAATTTTTTGTTCGGGTGGAACCTCCGCGGCCAACAAAGGTTCTTACCAAGTCTGATCCCCCCTCAGACCCCTGAAGGCTAGACATGCTTTCCAAAGGCCCGCCGGATCCCCTCCCGGCGGGCTTTTTGTTTGCGGGATAGAACAAGTATCCGCATTGACGACGCCCTGTCCGAACCTAAATTCGAACCTCACGAGGAGGCATCTTTATGGAAACCCAGGAATTGCATCGCGGCCGGCTCATCGACCACATCCAAC
>NZ_RZOM01001579.1:0-906 GCF_003999175.1 Mesorhizobium sp. M7A.F.Ca.ET.027.03.2.1
CGCCATGACGGGTCTGCCCGGTCGCCTATCGAGACCAGGGACGCGTCGGGTTCGTCGCCGCGCACAGCCTGGCCAAGCGCCAGCAATGAGCGCTCGCGCTTCCAGTCCTCGCGGTTTTCCCTGTCGACCATCGTCTGGAACTTTACCTTTGGCGACCTGCAAACGGCGCTTGGCCATTCGTTAAGCCACGCTAAACAGGCATGGAAAACAAAAGGTTAATTTTCCCGCACCGAAGCGTCGGTTTCTCGCTTCGGTTACATCTATTTTCGACACAGGCTCAGCCTCCAGAACGGCACGTTAAGTTTTCCCGCCTAGGCTCTCCTTGAGACATGACGCAGGCCAGTGACATACCGCAAAGGCGGCCCCTCGCCCGGATCGGCAGCTTTTTGGCCGAACGACGGGGGCTGCTTCGCGACTATTTCTCGGCGATCAGCGGCGCCGGCGGGCGACTGGTGTTTTCGCTGGCCTATTTCATCGCGCTGGCCAACACGCTGTCCATTTCCGAATTCGGCATGTTCGCCACCGCTTCGGCGGCCGGTGTCATGCTGTCGCGCATCCTCGCCTTCGGGTTCATCTCGGCGCTCTACCGCACCGCCACCATCCGCCCCAATCTGATCGGCACCTTCTCCGCCGGCTTCCTGCTGCTCGGCGTGCTGTCGCTGCCGTTGCTGGCCGCGGCCTCGTTCGGCGTCTACCTGCTTTTCTTCGCCGACACCGTGCCGCTGTCGGTGTTTGCGGCAATCGTCTTTGCCGAAGCGCTGCTGTGGCGGCCGGTCGAGGTGGCGCTGATCGTCAACAATGGCCTGGGCAAATTCGGCCGCGCCGCGCTGCTGGCTATCCTGGCGACCGCGTTGCGGGCGCTTGGCGCGGTGCTGTTCATGTTCTCTGCGCATCACAGTGTCTGGA